>SWDL01000007.1 GCA_005116795.1 Nitrospira sp.
GCGACTGGAACTACACGATTCATCCGAAATGGCATGGTCGAAGATGAGTCAGTTATTTATTAACTAGCCCTTAGGTGTCAATAATACTTTCGGAGGGGAACCCGCGAGACTTGAACGGCAAGATCAGGCTCAAGGCTTGCCGTCACACATCCAGGGAGCCGGGCCGGCTCGTCAGCTTCATCGTGTTGAGCTGTCGTTGCGGCAGGTTTCGGCGCGGGCTCCGGCCTCGCCAGAGAATTCCGGCAATTATCATGCGCCTCCAATTCCTGAACAATTTCGTTTCAATCGGATGCCGCCGATGCCGAGTGCCGAGTTGACAGCCCATCAGTACGGGATTATATTCACACGAAGTTGTTCGCAGATCTCGTTTCATTTCATTAAAAACAGTTCACAAATAGGAGGAGGATCCATGACAAGGAAGCTCGTGTTTGGCACTGTCGCAGCATTGTTCGTCGTCTCACAGGTGGGCGTGGTCTTGGCTGCCCCCAATTCCGATACCGGCCCGGGGTGCGGGCTCGGCAAGTTGGCTTGGGCTGAGTACAAGAATCAGAAGAACATCGCGCCGCAGGTGATGATGGCCACCACCAACGGGATCTTTGGAAGCGGAACCTTTGGCATCAGCTCCGGCACCTCCGGCTGCACCAATGATGGCCAGATCATGGCGGAACACAAGACGAACATGTTTGCCGCCATCAACTTCGACAATTTGTCGCAAGAAATGGCCCAGGGGCGCGGCGAGCATCTCGCCGCGTTGGCCTCACTCATGGGCGTGCCCGCGGAGAAACAGGCTGACTTCTTCGCGATGGCGCAAGAGCGCTACACCGCGCTGATCCAGAACGGCGAGGCCAACTCAGTCGCCCTGATCAAGGCGTTGAATGAAGCCATGGCCTCCCACCCAGTTCTCGCGCAAGTTTCCTCCCGCTAATGTATCCAGGGGGCTCCAGGCCACGACCTGGAGCCCCCTTTTCCCTCGAATCGTCCTTCCCCTTTGAATCCGCCTGGCCCGCATCGTGTGGTGTGACATTCCCCGATCTGAATCCTTGACTGTCGGGTCAGCCAAATGTACGATCATACACCTCCGGAGGTGTAGCCCATGCGTACCAACATCGTGCTCGACGATGATCTTCTCAGAGAGGCATTCCGGTATGCCCGCGTGAAGACGAAGCGGGAGCTCGTGCAGCAAGCGCTCCGCGAATTCATCGAACAGCACCGCCGCCTCGATGTCAGGGACCTCAAAGGAAGGGTCCGCATCAGACGCGGCTATGACCATAAGAAATTGCGCGCCGGGGCTGCCTGACCGTGTACCTTGTGGACACGTCGGTCTGGCTCGACTTCTTCCGCAACCGCCGTAGTGCAGCAGTTGTCCGATTCGAAACCCTCCTCGACCAGGGAATCCCGTTCGGGATCAGCGGCCTCATCTACCAGGAAGTGTTGCAAGGGGCCGCTTCTGAAGAAGACTTCTCCAGCCTGGCGGCCTACCTGGGAACACAGAAGTTCTATCATCCGTTCGATCCCATCGAGAGTTATCGAAAGGCGGCCGGCCTCTACGTCAGGTGCCGGCGGCGGGGCGTGACGATCCGAAGCACGGCGGACTGTCTCGTGGCTCAGATCGCGATTGAGCACCGCCTGACCCTGCTTCACCACGATCGGGATTACGTTCACATGGCCACGGTCGTGAACGACTTGAAGCTCGCGCCGTCGGCGGAGGCATGAGGACTACTCGTCACATCGGCTCCGCATCCTTTGTCATCTCGCTCATCTCTGTCCAATCCTCGAATACGCTCCACGTGGCCGATCGCCATAGGCGAGCTGCCACGCATTGCATCCCGCCCCTCGGCGACCTCTTAGGGTGGTGGCCTGAACAATCGGCCTCGTGGACCGCCGGCTTCGTCACGCCACGGGACCTGCAGACGCCTCATTGCACCCCCTTTCGAAGAAGAGGCTGCAATTCGCATCCTCGTCGGTTGCGGCAACGATTGGCGATCTGGGTCGGTCTGATGGTCATCGGCCTGTTCATCGCACCGGCCCGGGCCGCCACGAGCGAGGAGCACACCTATCTCGCACAGTTGGTCGCCCAGGCCCGGCATGACACATTGGCTCAAGATCGCTACTGGCACATCCTTCTCCACTATCGTCCCACCCTATTCGGAGGCGTCACGAGCGAACAGGATGATCCCGACTTCTTTCTGGCCCCGCAGGGCAAGACCGATCCTCAAACTGAACTCGAGGCGACACTGGTGGCCTTTTTTTCAGACCAGCTCGTCGGCCGATCCAAGCAGCCGGCGCAGTGCGCGTTTGTCGCTCGCTACCAGTGGTTGAGGGAGCAGCTTCAGTTCGATGACACCCGGCTGCCGCGGCAGCGCTGCGAGCGATTCGACCGATGGGTTGAGGAGTTCAATACCGACGGAGTCAGCCTGATTTTCCCCACCGCTTATATGAATAATCCGGCGTCCATGTTCGGACACACCTTCCTCCGCCTTGACCAAAGAGGCCAAACCGAGCAGACGCGGCTTCTCGCCTACACCATCAACTACGCCGCGGAGGTGCCGCCTGACGCAGGCCTTGAATACGCCTACAAGGGGCTGTTCGGCGGGTATCAGGGCTTCTTTTCCACGATTCCCTACTACCTCAAGGTCCGTGAGTATCGAGACATTGAGAATCGCGATATCTGGGAGTATCGACTCAACTTTTCTGAGCCGCAGATTCGACGCCTGCTCCTGCACGCCTGGGAACTCGGCAATGCGTCCTTTGACTACTATTTTTTGAAAGAAAACTGTTCCTACCATCTTCTGTCGCTCCTCGAAGCCGCCCGGCCCGAATTGCGGCTCACCGACCGGTTTACCTTCTGGACAGTGCCCGCCGATACCCTCCGGGCTCTCATTGAGCAACCGGGCCTGGTGGGTCACGTCGCCTATCGGCCGTCGCGGAGCACGGTCATCACGCACAAGCGCGCGACCTTGTCGACCGAGGAACACCAGTGGCTTCACCGGCTGATCGACGATCAGGGCCTCGCCCGCACTGCAGACTTCGGACAACTGCCTCCTCCACGGCAGGCGCTCCTGCTGGACGTGGCCTCGGACTATCTCTTGTACAAGAGTGAAACGGACCGTGAGCAGGCCGCATCCTTCAAGGCGGGCAACCAGCAGATCCTGATGGCTCGCAGCGCCCTGCGGATTCCCTCGCCGCCGTTTTCCGTCCGGCCACGCGGGGGCTCTCCTGAGCAGGGCCATGAGAAATCACGCGCGGGCATCGGGATCGGCTGGCGCCAGAACGAGTGGTTCGAAGAAGTGAATGTGCGGCTCGCCTATCATGACCTCCTTGATCCGGAGGCCGGTTACACGCCCAATGCCCAGATCGAACTCCTGGGGCTGGCGGTCCGCCACTATGCGCGCCGCGATCAGGTCCGACTCGAGCGCTTCACGTTCGCCAACGTGCTGTCGCTCTCACCCGTGGATCGACTCTCCTTCAGCCCGTCCTGGAAAGTCAGCGCCGGTCTTCAGACCGTGCGGCAGGAGCGCGCCGGGGTGAGTTGCCGGTATTGCGCGAACGGGAATTTCAACGGGGGTCCCGGCCTCGCCGTACAGACCGACTTCCTGCGCCGGGAAGTCTGGTTCGGATTTGCGGAGGTGGATGTGAATGTCAGCCCGGCCTATGTCTACGATCACCGGGCCGGCGGAGGCGGGACGCTCGGACTCTATGCGGATCTGAGTGAACGCTGGCGGATGCTGGCCTCGACGACCTATCTGCACTATCCGCTCGGCGAGCAATCAGACGACTGGCGGGCATCCGTCCAGCAGCGCGTGACGATCCAGAACAACCTGGCGATTCGAGGGGAGTTCAACCACCGCCGCCATGACAACGAGGCCTTGCTGACCCTCCACGCCTATTTCTGAATCACGCGCTTCAACCGCGTGATCATCCACCGGGGCAGCCGCTGCTTCGTCGCTTGAATCAGCCGTCCCATGACATCCCTCGTGTCGGCCACGTAGTAGTCTCGAGTCCAGGCGTGCCCGGCCAGTTCCCGGAGCAGCGCCTCGCTGAGACGTCGCCCATCCGATACGGCGACGTTCTCGCGCACGTGGGCCACGGTTCGCATGCCGGCCAGTACCGTCGTGACGGGGTCCGGCGCCAAGCAATACCGGAGCGCGAGCTCAGGCACGGTGCGGGATTCCGATCCCAACAGCGACCGCAGTCCTTGTACCCGACGGCTCACCTCAGCCTTTCTATTTCCCCCGAAATACGAATTTCGGAAGTCCCAGCGGGGAAACGTCGTGGCGGGCGTCACCTGCCCGGTCAATCCCCCTTCATCGAATGGGCAGCGCACGAGCACACCCACCTGGTGACGCTCGCACGCTTGAAACAACCGCTGAGCCGCCGACTGGTCGAAAATGTTATAGATGACCTGGACCGCATCGATCAGCCCGCTTGTCACCAGACGGAGGCCGGAGTCGGGGTCGTGATGATTGAGCGAGACCCCGATCGCCCGGATTTTTCCCTGGTCTTTCAATGTACGGAGCGTGTCCAGCCAACTCAGGTCCTCGAACCACTCATCCCGCCAGGCATGGAGTTGCTGGAGATCGATCCACTCCCGCTTCAGGCTCTTGAGACTTCGCTCCGTACAGGAGATGAGGTGATCCTCCGGAAAGAAATCCCGGAGTCGATGCCCCTTCCGAACCGACGAGGAGACCGGCGGGATTTTCGTGGCCACATAGATGGGGGTGCGGCTCGCCTGCGCCGCATCCCCGATCAGCTTCTCGCTATGTCCCTCGCCATACATCAGGGCGGTATCAAAGAAGTTGATCCCCAGCTCTACGGCATCGTGCAGCGCCGCCCTGGATTCGTCGTCTCTTGCGCCGATCCATCCGGCGCCACCGATACCCCAGGCTCCGAATCCGATCTCTGATACCCGGAATCCCGTTCGCCCCAGCGTTCGATACTGCATGCCCAGGTTCCTCAGACATTCAGGTCTGATGAGCCGGCGCCGAGCCGGCGCTGAGAAATCAGCCTCTCATCCGCGCGTCGAGGTTGCGGAATCGGAGCTTCTCCTTGCCAAGCATATTCATCCGTTTATAATAAGGTACTCAACAAGGCGAGTTACCACCCGCTCCGCACGGAGCCTCCAGGAGGAGCACGATGCCTCAGCCGCCCAGCGTCGCCTCAGTCACAGCCGGAACCGGAACCATCTTGCTCGTTGAGGATGAGCCGGAAGTGTTGGCCATCGCCACAGAAATGCTGGAGGAATGCGGCTATCACGTCATCAAAGCCGATTCCCCTTCGGTGGCGCTCGACCTCGTCAAACAACAGGGCCCGAAGATTCACCTGCTCATTACCGACGTGATCATGCCGAACATGACCGGCCCGGAGCTTGCCGGCCAGGTGACCACGCTTCGACCCGGCGTGAAAGTCCTGTACGTATCTGGCCGCATCGGCAGTACCGTGGTCCGAGACGGAGCCGTCATACCCGGCGCCGCTCTCCTGCATAAACCCTTCACGACCGACGATCTCGCGCGGAAGGTTCGTGAAGTCCTCGATGCGCCCTGCTGGCCGGCCTAGCAGACTGGAAGCCTTTTCACCCAACGACTGTGGAACAAAAAGGGGGGCGAGTCCCTAGGACTCGCCCCCCCTTTTGTTGGTGATATCAATTTGGTTGCGGGGGGAGGATTTGAACCTCCGACCTTTGGGTTATGCGTACCACTCCAGCTTTCGCTGTCCGGCTTTCACCGGTTTGTGGTCTGGACTTTCTCTTCACCCTCAGCCCGGATGATCCGGCGGTAGGGTGCCTGCCATTAAGTCTCTACACCTTCCCTTCGAGCGATAAGGCCCTCAGGGCTTGGCTCGGGATTACCCAGCCAGCGGCTTCCCCGAATTTGACAGGAGATCGCGCAAAAGTTTCCTTCTGCGCAGCCCACACTCAAGATGAGTTTCTCTACCGTGAACCACAGCAGGAGGCGTGTACTCTCATCTTGCGGATTGAGCCCAACGAGCTACCGGGCTGCTCCACCCCGCAGGCGGATACTACGCAATCGGTTCCGACGATGTCAAGACGCCCGTCCTGGGAGCAGCTTTTTCGGAAGTCTGCGGTCTGCGACAAGCCCGGACCAGAACAGGCGTGCGAAAGGGGGCGCCTCGGAGCACGTCGACGCCGTAGCTCTTGTCGGGGAGGGGTGTGCGGTGCGTCCTGATGGTGCC
>SWDL01000008.1 GCA_005116795.1 Nitrospira sp.
TGCCCTTCGTCAGCCAGCGGTGGCTCGGCGGCATGCTCACCAATTTTCAGACCATCCGGAAGAGCGTCGACAAGTTGAAGCGCCTGGAGTCGGCGGAAACGGACGGCACCTATGCCCGCCACACCAAGAAAGAAATCCATGACATGGAGAAAGAGCGGGTGAAGCTCAACAAGACCTTGAGCGGCATCAAGGGCATGGACGGCCTGCCCGGCTGCCTGTTCATCCTGGATACCCGCGTGGAACACATCGCCGTGATGGAAGCCAACCGGCTGAGCATTCCGGTGGTCGCCATCGTCGATACCAATTGCGATCCGGACGGGATCAATTATCCGATTCCGGGCAACGATGACGCGATCCGCTCCATCAAGTTGATGACGTCGAAGATCAGCGACGCCTGCCTGGAGGGCGGGCATCTCCGCGCGCAACACGAAGACTCCGGCAAACTCGAACCGATGACGATGGTGGATGTCCGAGCGTCGACGCGCGCCGTCGTCGGCCTGCAGAGCGTCCCGGTCTCATAAGCCTGCGGCTTCAGCCGACGGCATCCCGCCGGACCAGGCGCGCCGGACCACATGAAATGTTGAGCCCCGTGAGGAGATCCTGAGCCATGGCCAGTACCAGTACGCTTGTCAAGGAACTGCGTGAAAAAACCGGCGCCGGCATTCTGGATTGCCAGAAGGCGTTGGCGGACAGCGGCAACGATGTTGAAAAAGCCATCGAACATCTGAGGCAGAGGGGCCTCGCCGCGGCTCAGAAGAAGGCCGGCCGCGAAACCAAGGAAGGGCTCGTCTCGGCCTACATTCATCCCGGCAACCGGATCGGCGTGCTCATCGAGGTGAATTGCGAGACGGACTTCGTCGCCAGAAATGAGGAGTTTCAAGCGTTCGTGAAGGACCTCGCCCTGCAGATCGCCGCTTCCCACCCCCTCTACGTGAGACGGGAGGACATCCAGGCCGTCGTGATCGAAAAGGAACAATCGATCTACGCCGGGCAGTGTAAAGAAATGGGCAAGCCCGAGGCCGCCTGGCCGAAAATTATTGAGGGCAAGCTGGAAAAGTACTATCAGGAGAGCTGCCTGCTGGAACAGGCCTTCATCAAAGATCCCGCACTCTCGATCCAGGATCTCGTGAACCAGAAAATCGCCAAAATAGGCGAAAACATGTCGATCCGTCGCTTTACACGGTACCAATTAGGCCTCGAATGACCTCGACCACGTACCGGCGGATTCTCCTGAAAATCAGTGGAGAGCTCCTGGCGGGTACCCAAGGATACGGAATCCAGCCGTCCGTCCTGAACGACATTGCGGACGAAATCGCGGGGGTCGTCTCGTTGCACGTTGAGACGGCCATCGTGATCGGCGGCGGCAATATCTTCCGCGGCCTCGCCGCAAGCGCCACCGGGATGGAGCGGGCCTCCGCCGACTACATGGGCATGCTGGCAACCGTGCTCAACGCCTTGGCCCTTCAGAACGCGCTAGAAAACAAGGGCGTCGTCACGCGCGTCCTGTCCGCCATCGAGATGCGCCAGTTGGCTGAGGGGTACATCCGCCGGCGCGCGATCCGCCATTTGGAGAAAAAGCGCGTGGTGATCTTCGCGGCCGGCACGGGCAATCCCTACTTCTCCACCGACACCGCGGCCGCTCTGCGCGCGATGGAGATCGGCGCGAATGTCATCCTGAAGGGCACCAAGGTGGACGGCATCTACGAGGCCGACCCGACCACCCACCCGCAGGCGAAGATGTTTACGGACGTGCCGTTCTTGACGATCCTCAACAAGAACCTCAAGGTCATGGATTCAACCGCCATTTCGCTCTGCATGGACAACAATCTCCCGCTCATCGTCTTTAACATGAAGGTCCGCGGGAACCTTGCGCGCATCGTGCAGGGAGAGCGAGTCGGGACCCTGGTGACGGCCACCAGCGCCTGACTCGACGGAGGGCTCACTCATGTCGGCCGCCAAACAACAAGCGATCGAGCGCATGGAGGCGGCCGTCGAACATCTCAAGAAGGATATGGCGGGGATGCGCACCGGCCGGGCGTCCGTCGCGCTGATCGACGGCATCAAGGTGGATTACTACGGGACACCCACGCCGCTGAAGCAGGTGGCCAACTTGTCGGTGCCGGAGGCCCGCCTGATCACAGTGCAGCCCTGGGAGCCATCCCTGATGAAAGAGATCGAGAAGGCGATTACGGCCGCCGGGCTCGGCCTCAATCCCGCCAACGACGGCAAGATGATCCGCATTCCCATTCCAGCCCTGACGGAAGAACGGCGGAAGGAACTCAGCAAGGTCTGTAAGAAACACGCGGAAGACGCGAAGGTCGCGCTGCGCAATATCCGTCGGGACAGCAATGAGGAACTGAAGAAGCTGCAGAAGGACGGCAAGATGAGCGAAGATGAGCTCCGCCGCTCCGAAGCCGACATTCAAAAGCTGACCGACCAATACGTGCAGAAGGTCGATCACGTGCTCGCCGTCAAAGAAAAAGAGATCATGGAAGTCTGAGCGTGCCTGCTCCAGACCGTCGCTCCGCGACCGTCGCCACGATCGATCTCACGGCGCTCGCGCACAACCTTTCAGAAGTCCGCCGACTGATCCCCTCCGCCTGCCGAATCTTCGCCGTCGTCAAGGCCGATGCCTACGGTCACGGCCTCATCGAGGTCTCACGCGTCCTGGCCCGTCACAACGTCGGCGGTTTCGCCGTGGCCACCGTGCAGGAAGCCGTGTTGCTCCGGAACGCCGGGATCCGCGAGCCCGTCCTGGTCATGGCCGGCCTATTGCCCGAGGAACTGCCGGACCTGGTCCGCTACGGCCTCACTCCGGTCGTGTATGACTTGGCCTTTGTCCAACGCCTGGCCGAACAGATCCCCGTCGACGCCGCCCCCTGGCCCGTGCATCTCAAACTCGACACCGGCATGGGTCGACTCGGATTGACTCCGGCGGAGGCGTGGGAGGCTCTCCAGCGCATCAGGGCCGGAGGGCACCTCCGCGTCGAGGGCCTCATGACGCACCTGGCCGATGCGGACAGCGCCGATCCGGCCTACACCAACTCGCAACTGGCGCGCCTCGATACGATGGTCGCCCGCATCCGCGAAGCCGACATCTCCATCCCCCTCATTCATGCCGCCGGCACCGCAGGGATTCTCTCGCACCCCGCCTCCCATCGGGACGCCGTGCGTCCCGGCATCATGCTCTACGGCTATCACACCTGTGCCCGTCTCACCACCCCCGTCTTTCTCAAACCGGTGCTCTGCGTGACGACAAAGGTCGTGCAAGTCCGGACGGTGGCTCAGGGGGAGAGCGTGAGCTACAACCGCACTTTCATCGCCACGCGACCTTCACGCATCGCCGTCCTCCCCGTCGGCTATGCCGATGGATACAGCCGAACCCTCTCCGACCGCGCCGCCGTGCTGGTCCGCGATCGTCGGGCGCCCGTCGTCGGACGGGTGTGCATGGATCTCACCATGATCGACGTCTCCGATGTGCCGGGCGCCGCCGCCGGCGATGAGGTCGTGCTCATCGGACGCCAGGGCTCCGAATCCATCACCGCCGACGATCTGGCGACCTGGCAGGATTCCATCCCCTACGACGTCCTCTGCGCCATCGGCCCCCGCGTGCCTCGCATCTTCCGCCCCGACGAGACAGCGAGAAACTAGCGCCTCGTTGGAGACCGGAGCAGTTTGGCCTATAATGAGGCCTCGCGTGAGACCCTGTGGACGACGAAAATGACGGCACAACCGACCTCCCTGACAGATCGCATGATCGGCTACGCCGCCGTCGTACAGGATTTTACCTTTCTCTGCGGCAAGACTCTCGCTGCGCTGGCGCGTCCCCCCTGGTACATCCGGGAAACGATCCTCCAGATGGATCGGATCGGCGTCGGATCAATCTTTATTGTCGTCCTGACCGGACTGTTTACGGGCATGGTGCTCGCCCTCCAAGGCGCCGTGCAGCTCGAGCCCTACGGGGCCACCATGTACGTCTCGCGATTGATCAGCACCTCCGTCGTACGTGAACTGGGCCCGGTGCTGGCCGCCCTGATGATCGCCGGCCGAGTAGGAACCGGCATCGCCTCTGAAATCGCTTCAATGAAGGTCACCGAACAGCTCGACGCCCTGCGCGCCGAAGGCACGGATCCCCTGCAAAAGCTGGCGGCCACCAGGCTGGTCGCCTGCGTCCTGGTGATTCCCCTACTCACGATCATCACCAACAGCGTGGCCATCCTCGGCGGATGGCTGATCGCGCGGCTCTATCTCGGCATCGATTCCTTCTTTTATTGGACCTGGGCCTTTGAAGCCTTGCGCCAGCGCGATCTGGTGCTGGGCCTGGTGAAACCTGCGGTCTTCGGATTCTTGATCGCCATGGTCGGGTGCTATTCCGGATTCAGCAGCCGCGGGGGCACCGTCGGCGTGGGGGTCTCCACGACCCAGGCGATGCGATGGTCTCGGGGTCCATCCTGATCTTGGCCTTCGACTTCTTCCTGACCAAACTGTTCATGGCGATTCCGTAACCGAGAGGATCACGGGCACATGATCGAACTCCACGACGTCTCACTCACGCTTGGGGAACAACAAGTCCTACGGCGCGTGTCCTTTCAGGTCGCGGCGGGCGCGACGACGGTGATCCTGGGCGGGAGCGGTTCCGGCAAGACCACCCTCCTCCGCCTCATGCTGGGGCTGAACAAACCGACCAGCGGATCCATTCGCATCGGCGGCGAGGAGATTACAGAGTTCTCCGAAAGGGAGCTGACCCGAATCCGGCTCAGCATGGCCATGGTGTTCCAGGGCGCGGCCCTCTTCGACTCCGTGAGCGTGCGCGAGAATGTCGGCTATCGTCTGTGGGAACACCGGCTCACATCGGACGAGGAGATTCACCGGATCGTGGAAGACCATCTTCGATTTGTCGGCCTCGAACACGTCATCGATAAAATGCCGGCGGAGCTCAGCGGCGGGATGCGGAAGCGGGTGGGCATTGCGAGGGCCTTAGCCAGCGGCGCGGCCATCCTGCTCTATGATGAGCCGACGGCGGGGCTCGACCCGGTCAACACGTTCGCCATCGGGCAGTTGATCGCACGACTCAAGACCAAGGGGGTGACCCAAGTCGTCGTCACCCACGATCTCGACACCGCCTACCGAGTGGCAGACCGAATCGTGATGATTGTCGGCGGGCGTATCTTGTTCGAGGGCGTGGTCCAAGACCTCCGGAACTGCCGGGACCAGTCTGTCAGAGAGTTTCTGGATCCGGCCGGCGCCGTCACGACGTAGGCCAAGCACGCACATGATCGACCGACAGGGACCACTGACATTGGCGCAGGTGAAAGTCGGACTGCTTATCGTGACGGCGATCGGCATCCTGGTCTTTATGGTCATCAACCTTGAAGAAGGCATGGGCCTCTTCGTCCGCCACGCCACGTATCACGTCAGGGTGGAGAACACGCTGGGACTCAAGATAGGCGGACCGGTCCGCCTGAACGGGGTGGACATCGGGAATATTCGAAACATCGCGATCGCAGAGGCGGCCCCGATGGTGGATCTCACGTTTACGATCCAGCGCCAACTGGCGCCCTACATCCGTGACGACGCCTCCGTCAGCATCAATGCGCTCGGGCTGTTGGGAGACAAGTTCCTCGAGATCCATCCTGGATCCGCCTCGAACCCTCCGTTGGCGATCGGCGGGACGTTTGCCGGCCATGCGGTGGGCACCGACCTCGGCAATATCACGACCACCGCCGGTGAGACGCTGGAGCGGATGAACCAGGCGCTCCGAGAAATTCAGAAGGTCCTGATCAGGCTGAATGACGGCCAGGGCACGGCCGGGAAAGTCCTCAGCGACTCCACGCTCTACGACCGCTCGACCCAGGTGCTGGGCAAACTGGAGGCGGCGGCGGACAAGGGAATCGGCATTCTGTCGAAGGTGGAGCGCGGCGACGGGACGATCGGTCTGCTGCTCTCCGACGCAGAACTCTATACCCGTGCCAACCGAGCGGTGAAAGATCTCAACGATCTCTCCGCCCGCCTGGCCAATAAGAACGGCACACTGACGAAGCTCTCCGATCCCGAGCTCTACCAGCGGATCGAGACCTTGACGAAACGCGGAGAAGCGCTCCTCGGCAAGGTGGAACGGGGCGAAGGCACGGTGGGGAAGCTCGTCACCAACGACGACCTCTATCAGCGCGCCGACAAACTGCTCACCGAAGTCGAAACCCTCGTGGCCGAAGTCAAAAAGAACCCGACCAAATTCTTCAAATTTTCCATGTTCTAATCGCTGATCGAGCCGGCCACCGAGGAGTTGCTTTTCACTTTTGAGATGTGGTCCAATGGCCGCCTACGTAGCTCAAATGTGTCGGTAATAAACACGTATGGCTCTGATCGGCCGGCTCCGCAGGCATCTCCGGCTCGCCCCGGCGCGGCCTGTGTCTCTCCCGTGGACCTCTGTCCATCGGCCGATCGCTGGCCGTCGGCTGTCCCTCCCATGGAGGTCGCTATGACTCGGGACCTCGGCGACGCGATCAAGGTCTTGATCGTCAGCGATAACCACATGATTCGGGCCGGGATCCGGATGATCCTTGAAAGCCAGTCCACGAGCTATCTGATCGGAGAGGTCGCCACGGCTCACGCGGCTGTCGACGCCGCGAATCATGCGCAGGCCGACATTCTGCTCGTCGATCTGGACCTGTCGGGCGTCGATGTCGTCGACCTGATCCAGCAACTCACGCACACCCCCGCCACTCCCTTGATCCTGGTGTTGAGCAACCTCGGGGACGACGAGCTGGTCCGCCAGGTCCTTCGAGCGGGCGCGGCCGGCGTCGTGCTGAAGGTCCAGCCTCCGGCCGTCTTGCATGCGGCGATCGAAAGTCTCTGCGGCATGGCCCCCAAGAAAGGCTTCACGGAGCCGACGCGCCCCCCGCGCCTCTCCATCAACGGGATCGTGCCCGACCCCGCCAAACCGCAGGACGTCTCCCGGATCGGCAGCCTGACCCGGAGAGAGCGCGAGATTATCCGCTTGCTGGGCAAAGGATTGAAGAACAAGGACATGGCCGGTCAGCTCGGCATCAGCGAGATTACGGTCCGGCACCACCTCTCCAACATCTTCAGCAAACTCGAAGTGATCGATCGACAGAACCTGCTCATTTATGCCCACCGCAATCGGCTCATCGAAATGGTGTGACGGTGTAGGACTCGGCGCGAAACGAGAAGTGAGAGGTGAGAATACGGCCGAGGTTCGAGGTTCCGGCGAGACAGCTCATAGCCTATGGCCTCGCGCTACCAGCCTGGCAGAGCGAAAAAACGGGACGCCCCCCATCCGTGATGGATGAGGGACGCCCCGTAGATCTGTTCAGGGTCTGAGCAAACCCTGAAGCCAGAAAGGTGAACGTTTGCGCGTTACTCGCCGCCCTTTTGTACGTAGTTCTTGACGAACTCTTCGGCGTTCTTTTCCAGAACGTCGTCGATCTCGTCGACAAGCTTATCGATCTCGTCCTTCAGCTTTTTCCCGGTTTCGACCACCTTCGGATTCGGCTTTGCCTCATCCCTGGCCTGCGTGTCCTTTCGAGATTCCGGTCTCCTCTCTTGTTTCTCCATCGGAGCCCTCCACGCGTCATCGGATTAGTGCCGCACAACCCACACCCATGATCCGTGCCACCTTGAACCGAGGATACTCTCCGAATCCGCCGTCCGTCAAGCGACTCAAAAGTGGTAGATACCATTCTTTCGGTCGATTCCCGCCGCTACACAAGGAAGGGCACGATCAACAAGGCCACGATATTGATCACCTTGATCATCGGGTTGATCGCCGGCCCGGCGGTGTCTTTATAGGGATCGCCCACCGTGTCGCCCGTGACGGCCGCCTTATGGGTCTCGGACCCCTTCTTCCCCTGCTCTTCGATATATTTCTTGGCATTATCCCAGGCGCCGCCGCCGCTGGTCATCGAGATGGCGACGAACAGACCCGTCACAATGCTTCCGACCAAGACCCCGCCGAGCGCCTGAGGGCCAAGAACGACCCCGACCACGATCGGCGACACGACCGGAATCAGACCGGGGACCATCATTTTGCGGATGGCGGCCTGCGTCACGATGTCCACGCAGGTGCCGTACTCAGGCTTGCCGGTCCCTTCCATAATGCCCTTGATGGTCCTGAACTGGCGGCGCACCTCTTCGACGACCAGTCCGGCCGCCTGCCCGACCGCCTTCATGCAGAGCGAGCCGAACCAGAACGGAAGCATGCCGCCCAGAAAGAGCCCCACCAGCACGGACGGATTCGACAGATCGAACCCGACCGACTTCCCCGTGGACCCGACCACCCGGGCATATTCCGCGAACAACACCACGGCCGCGAGACCGGCTGACCCGATCGCGTAGCCCTTCGTCACCGCTTTCGTCGTATTGCCGACCGCGTCCAATGGGTCGGTGATATTCCGCACCGCCTTCCCGAGGTGGGCCATTTCGGCGATGCCGCCCGCGTTGTCCGTAATGGGGCCGAAGGCGTCGATGGCCACGACGATCCCCGCCATGGACAACATGGACACGGCCGCCACGGCGACCCCGTAGAGACCCCCTTGCTCGGCCCCCCCGCACATCCAGTAACTGGACAGAATCGCTCCTCCGATGACCACCACCGGCAGAGCCGTGGCCTGCATCCCGATCGCCAGACCGGCGATGATGTTCGTCGCATGCCCCGTCTCGCTGGCCTTCGCGATTTCCTTCACCGGCGCGTAACTCTTGGACGTGTAATAGTCGGTGATGAACACCAGCGCGATCGTGACCACCAATCCGATCAAGGCGGCGAGGTAATAGTGAAGGGCGCTCACCCCTCCGACCCCTTCCATCAGCGTGCTGGTGATGGGATAGAAGGCCACCGCGGCGATGCCGCCGGCGACAAACAGCCCCTTGTAGAGGGCCTTCATGATGTTGTCATCGCCGGGCGAGGCTTTGACGAAGAAGATACCGACGATGGTGGCCAGAATCGTCATGCCGCCCAAGGCCAAGGGATAGAAGATCGGTTCCGTCTGGCCCTTGAACATGCTGAAGGCCAGGACCATGGCCGCCACCGTCGTCACGGCATAGGTCTCAAAGAGGTCTGCCGCCATCCCGGCGCAGTCACCGACGTTGTCTCCCACGTTGTCGGCAATGACCGCCGGGTTGCGGGGATCGTCTTCCGGAATTCCGGCCTCGACCTTCCCGACGAGATCCGCGCCGACGTCTGCGGCCTTGGTATAGATGCCGCCGCCCACACGAGCAAATACGGAAATCAGACTGCCGCCGAACCCAAGGCTAATGAGCGCATGCACGGCCTTTTCGGGTCCCGCGATGCCCGAGGCGATCACGTAGAACCCGGTCAAGGCCAGCAAGCCCAAGCCAATGAGCAACAACCCGGTGACCGCTCCGCCGCGAAACGCCACGGTGAGCGCCGCGTTCAATCCTCGGTGGGCCGCTTGGGCGGTCCGCACGTTCGCTCTGACGGCGATGATCATTCCGACATAGCCGGCCAGGGCCGACGCGCCGGCCCCGATGAGAAAGCCCACGGCGGTCAGCAATCCGAATTTATCGGACCAGAAGCCGGCGCCCCACAACACCACAAACAAGCCCGCGGCAACGACGCCGACCGTGCGGTACTGCCGATTTAAGTAGGCGGCGGCGCCTTCCTGGATGGCGAGCGCGATCTCCTGCATACGGGCCGTCCCCGCATCCAACTTGAAGATCCACATGGCAAGATAGAGACCGTAGGCGATGCCGGCGACGGCGCAGCCTAACGCGAAGATGACGACTCCAGTCGAGACTTCCACAGGCGTAACCTCCCTGTTCGATCAACGCGACGATTCAGCGGCCCCTCCTGGCGCCGGTCTGTCCCACAGACCCGTTCACGCACCCGTCCGTCGCATCCTGGGGGGAAAGAGATTTTGCGTATCGGTGGGACCGAAGAATCAGCCCATTGTATAGGGGGCTTCCTGATTGATCAAGCTGAAACGAGATTTAAACTCGTTTTGCACAGGTCCCACGCCGTCCTGATCGGCCCGCGAACAGGCGGTTCAGTTTGCAGGGCTGCACGCGATCCTGATATAGTCGCTCACGAATGGAGGCCGCGATGGGACCGCAGTACATCGTCGTGGAAGGCAAGAAGTTCACGAAAGACGTGCTGACCCTCGACAACCACGTGTTCCGCAATTGCGAGATGGATCACTGCCAGTTCTATTACAGCGGTGGTCCCTATGAGCTCATCGACACGCATATCACCAATTCAGAATTGGTCCTGAACCAACCGGCCAAGAACATCTACGCCGCCATTCAGATCTTCAAGACCAAGTCCCCCGGCTCCACGATCGTCTCGGAGTAACCTCCCCGGGACGTCTGGCCCTATCGGCGCTACTTTCCGATCGGAATATTGACGCTTCGCTTCACAAGCGAGATCGACTGAACGCCAGGGTCCTGGACCCCCTGGGAGGGGGCGCGCCTCACCTGGAAAGAGGCCGGTGGTGAGTGCGCGAGCGGTCTCGCCCTATGGGAGAATGGCGGCCCCCTGGAAGGGGCGATCCCGTCACCGAAGTCTGCGGAAGATCCAGATCGGGACTGATCCCGCCTACGCTTTTGAGGAAGCCGGTATCGTCGCAGCCGCCGGCGCTGCGCTCGGCGGCGCAACCATCTCGGCAGACATGGCGGCCTGGGCCGGAATCTGTTGTGTGGTCTGTGTAAACGCCGTGGCGGCCGCCTGTGCTTGCGCCTCGGCCTCAATGGCGTCGGCTTCGTGCACCGACTTCTTGAAGCCCTTGATGGCCTTGCCGATTCCTTCTCCGAGTTGAGGAAGTTTGCCCGCCCCGAAGATGATCAGCACGATGACGAGAATCAGAATGAGCTCCGTGAACCCGATACTTCCAAACATGGTGACACCTTCCCCTTGTTGAAAATGGAGGCACGAGGCTGTCGCTATACTCCGCGTTGTCCCCTTCGCGACGCTCTGAACCCCATGATGTCGGAGAAACCCGGTCACCGAGGGGAGGCGGTGAGAGGGCGTGATCCCCCTCCCTACGCTCACTCGCCAGGGGGTCCTAATTTATACACCCTACGGAGACGGAATTTCAACCAATGGAAGGCCGGCCTCACATGACACGACCCCACGCCTGAGCGCGTGGCGCGCTTCACGTAGGCCCGAGGTGAGCTTACGCCGGAGGCGGCGGTGTGACTGACGCCGCAGCACCGTCACCGGGCCGCCGGGCGCAGGCGACGGGCTCATGATCACCCAATCCACACCTGCCGATCTCCAGATCGTCAGGCTCACCCTCGCCGGAAGAGCGCGCCTGTCGACCCGGGCCAGAGCAACAGCAGCGGACTCGCCACGAAAATGGAGGAATAGGTGCCGATGAGCACTCCCCAGAGCAGCGCCAGAGAGAAATCGTGCAGCACTTCGCCGCCGGCAATGGCGAGTGGAATCAAGACCAGCACCACCGTGAGACTCGTGACGATCGTCCGGCTCAACACCTGATTGATCCCGTTGTTGATCACCGTCTCGATCGCATCTCGGCGCCGGGTCCGCAAATTCTCCCGGATCCGGTCGAACACGACGACGGTGTCGGTCAAAGAATATCCGGCGAGGGTGAGCAGCGCGGTGACGATCAACAGGGTAATCTCTTTGTTCATGACATAGAAGAGACCCATGACTGCCAGCACATCGTGGAGGGTGGCGATGGCTGCGGCCACCCCGAATCGAAACTGAAAGCGCGCGGCGACGTACAGAATAATGCCTGCGAAGGAGATCATGATCGCGATCAGGGCGTCCTGCTGCAGTTTGCGACCGACCGTGGGACCGATTTCCGTGGAGGAATCCACTTCGGGCCGGTTGCCGGGAAACTCCCTATTGAACACAGCGACGACCCGATCGGCGATTTTTTCCTCGATCGTGGTCACGGCTTTGACCCGGACCAGGATCTTGTTCTCGGCGGCGAATTCCTGAAGCTCCGCCTCCTCCAACCCGTTGGCCTGCAGCGCTCGCCGCGCCTCATCAATACCAACGGGCTGCGCAAACTTCAGTTGAACCGCCGTCCCGCCGGCGAAATCGATCCCGAGGTTGGCCGTACCCCGCACCACCGACCAGGCCGACAGGCACCCCAGCAGGACCAACAGACCCGAGAACACAAACGCAATGTACCGTTTCCCCATGAAATCGATGTTCGTTTTTCCGAGTATCTCAAGCATGGTTCGTCCTTGATCCCTTCCCCTCGACTAGATGCTGAGGTGTTCCACTTTGCGGCGCTGGTTGATGACGTCGAACACGACCTTCGTGCCCACCAAGGCCGTAAACAGGTTGATGGCGATCCCCAGACACAGCGTCACGGCAAATCCCTTGATCGGTCCCGTTCCGAAGAGAAAGAGGGCCAGGCCGGTGATCAGCGTGGTGACGTGGGCGTCAACGATGGTCAGCAACGCCTTGTCATAGCCGCCGTCGACCGCCAGCCGGACCGGACGGCCTTGCCGCAGCTCTTCGCGAATACGCTCGAAGATCAACACATTGGAATCGACGCCCATCCCGATCGTCAGGATGATGCCCGCGATGCCGGGGAGGGTCAGGGTCGCATTCAACCCCGCCAAGGCCCCGATCAGGCAGATCAGATTCAGCGCCAAGGCGACATCGGCGATGACCCCGGACAAACGGTAGTAGACGATCATGAAGAGCACCACCAACGCCCCGGCGAACAAGGTCGAGCGGATGCCTTTCTCGATCGAATCGCGTCCGAGCGACGGCCCCACCGTCAGATCTTGCAAGACCTTCAGTGGCGCGGGCAGCGCGCCGGCCCGTAAGACGATGGCCAGATCGTTGGCCTCCTGCATCGTGAAGCTGCCGGTAATCTGGGCCCGCCCTCCCGAAATACGGTCTTGGATGACGGGCGCCGAGTAGACGGAATTATCCAAGACGATGGCCATCCGCTTCTTGATGTTCTCGCCGGTGATGCGCTCAAACTCCCGCGCCCCCTTCGAATCAAACGTGATCGACACATAGGGATCATTGAACTGCCCGATCGAGACCCGCGCATCGCTGAGCACGTCTCCGGTCAGCATCACCCGCTTCTTGACCACGTAGGGGAAGCGAAACTCCTGGTTCGTGTCTTTGTCGAGGTGCTTTTCGAAGAGGATCTCGTCGCCTTCGGACACCTTCGCCTTGAACTGTTCCAACACCTCCGCTTCCTTGCCGCGTGGAATCCGCTGGGGCAATTCCAGGGTCAGCGCGTGCTCTTCATCGAGCAGCTTGAATTCCAGCAAGGCGGTGTTCTTGATGAGATCCTTGGCGCGTTTGGGGTCTTTGACGCCGGGCAACTGGACGACGATCTGCTTCAGCCCTTGCCGCTGAATCAACGGCTCGGCCACCCCGAATTGATCGATTCGATTCCGGATCGTTTCCAGCGCCTGATTGATCGCCGAGTCCTTGATGCGCTGGCCCTCACCGTCGCGCAACTCCACCACCACCGAATTGGCCGTGCCGGCTTTTTCCATCTCATAGAAGGCGGGGAACTCTTCCATGGCCTTTTGGATCTGGGCCTTCAGGTCCCCATTCTGAAAGGCGATCGTGACCTGCGTGGGACCGCTCCGTTTGACGGATTCCGCCGGAATCTTTTTCTCAACCAACAGGTCTTGCATCGCGACCGCGTTACGCTCGACGGCGATTTCGACGGCGCGGTCTTCTTCGACTTCCAACACCAGGTGGATTCCACCTTGCAGATCGAGGCCGAGTGTAATCCCCTTGTTCGGGAAGACACGCTTGAGCCAATCCGGCAGCGACCCGTACAGGCTCGAATAGGACGGAATGAAGAACGCGAGGGACAAGAGGACCACCGCGCCTAACAACACAAATCGCCCGCCGACTTTTTTCATGCTTTTCTTAGGACCTCCCTCCCCGTCTAGTCTTCCTCATCGCCCCGGATCCGAGCGATGGACTCCTTCTGAATCTTCACCTTCGCGTTATCCGCGATCTGCAAGGTCACGGTCTCTTTCCCCAGATTCGTGACCGTCCCCCAGAACCCCGAGGCCGTGACCACTTTGTCGCCCTTCTTGATCGCCTCCAGCATCGCCTTGGCCTTCTTCTGACGTTTTTGCTGCGGCAGGATCAGCAGAAAGTAGAAGAGGACGAAGATCAGGAGAAATGGAATGAGTGAGACCAACACATTGCCGCCGCCGGAGCCACCCCCGGTCAGGGATTGCGCCCATGCGATCGACGCGAGCTCTCTGTGCATCAGCATGCCTCCTCGCGTGAACGGTCTGCCGGACCCGGCATGGCGTCCGGGTCTCCTCCCGGAGCCGAACACACCGATTCCCGAGCGACGTAAAATTCACGCCGAAACTGCGCGAAGCGGCCCGATTCGATGGCGAGACGCATTCGGCGCATGAGATCCGCAAAATAGGAGAGATTGTGGAGCGTGTTGAGCCGGACCCCCAACATTTCCTTGGAGAGAAAGAGGTGATGGAGGTAGGCCCGTGAAAAGCGACGGCACACCTCGCACCCACAGGCAGGATCGATCGCCTGCTCGTCACGCGCATACCGGGCCTGTTTGATCAGCACCCTCCCAAACGAGGTAAACAACCAGCCCGTCCGCCCGTGTCGGGTCGGCACGACGCAATCAAACATGTCGATGCCCCGAGCCACCCCTTCAACGAGATCCTCCGGCATACCGACGCCCATCAGATAGCGCGGTCGATCGGTCGGCAAGACCGGTGCCACGGTGTCGAGCACGCGATGCATGACCGACTTTTCTTCTCCCACCGAAAGTCCGCCGATCGCATACCCGTCAAACCTCAGGGACACAAGGTCCTGCGCCGAGGCCAAGCGGAGCGAGGCATCCGCCCCTCCCTGCACGATTCCGAAGAGGGCCTGATCCGTTCGCCGCTTGGCCGAGAGACACCGCCGCGCCCACCGACCCGTCCGCTCCATCGCCTCCTGAACCGCCTGGGGAGGGGATGGCAGGGCCACGCACTCGTCAAAGGCCATGATGATGTCCGCTCCGAGCTGCTCCTGAATCTCAATGGACCGCTCGGGCGTCAGATGGTGCAGGGAGCCATCGATGTGCGACTGGAAGGTGACCCCATCCTCCGCCACGGTTCGGAGCTTAGCCAGACTGAACACCTGAAACCCTCCGCTGTCGGTCAGGATCGCACCCGGCCATCCCGTAAACGTATGCAGCCCGCCCATCGACGCCACGAGACCGTGTCCGGGTCTCAGCGAGAGATGATAGGCATTGTTGAGAATCAATCCGAACCCGAGCCGCTCCACATCCTCCGGCCCCAGCCCCTTGACCGTCCCCAGAGACCCGACGGGCATGAAGGCCGGGGTCTCGACGCTGCCGTGCCGGGTCCGCAGGGTTCCGCGCCGGACGACGCCGCCGTCATCGGTCTGCTTCAGCTCAAATCCAAACATGCGTGATCACCCTGCGACGGTCCTCTCCCCGCTACATGCGATCCGGGGCTGAAATGCCGAGCAGGGAAAGTCCGTTTTCCAGCACCTGCCTGACCTGGCCCATCAGCACCAGTCGCGCGGCCGTCACGGCCGGCGTCAAGGGCTCCCGGTGGTTTCGGCATTGGGCGGCCGCCTCTGACCCGAAGGCCGGCTCCTCCTCGGTGGACTCTTCCGCTGAGACCGTGGGGAGCACGCGATGCTTGAAATAATACGTATGGATCAGGCCCGCCAATTCTTGCAGATAGAAGGTCACCCGGTGCGGCTCCAGTGCCGCCGCGCTGCCCTCCAGGACCGAGGGATAGGCCGACAACTTGCGCACCAGGGCCAGGCTGTCGGCATCGGCCAGGAGGGATAGGTCCGCCTCGCCGGTCTTCGGCACGACGATCCCCCGCTCCTGCGCCACTCGGAACACACTCGCCAGCCGAGCGTGGGCATACTGCACGTAGTAGACCGGATTGTCGGCGGACCGCCGCTTCGCCAGTTCCAGGTCAAAGTCCAGCGGCGTATCCGACCGGCGCATGAGGAAGAAGAACTTGGCGGCGTCCGCCCCGACTTCGCTCAGGACTTCTCGCATGGTGACGAACTCGCCTGCGCGCTTCGACATTTCCACTTTGGCCCCGCCGCGCAGGAGATGCACCATCTGCACCAGCACCACGCGCAGCCGGTCGGCCGGATGCCCGTATGCCTGCACCACCGCCTGCATTCGAGGAATATACCCGTGATGGTCCGCGCCCCAGACGTCGATGAGGAGATCGTACCCGCGCTGCAACTTGTCGCGGTGATAGGCGATATCCGCCGCCAGATAGGTGTAGTCCCCCTCCCGCTTCCGAACCACGCGATCTTTTTCATCGCCATAGACCGACGACCGGAACCAGAGGGCGCCGTCCTCTTCGAACACGAGCGCGCGCGTGCGGAGCTCGTTCAAGACCTGGTCGACCACGCCGGTCGCCGACTGCCCCGCTTCGCTATACCAGGAGTCGAACACAATGCCGAACTCCTTGAGGTCCTTCTGAATGGCTTCGAGCAGTTCGGCGTAGGCCAGATCACGGCAGCGAGACTCCGCCTCCGGCGCGGGCAGTGTCAAGAGCGCATCGCCCAGCCGATCGGCGACCAGGCCGGCCACATCGTTGATGTACTCGCCATGATAGCCGTCTTCCGGGAGTGACGCGGCGCGTCCCATCCGCTCCTGATAGCGGACATACACCGAGGCGCCCAACAGTTTCATCTGGCGGCCGGCATCATTGATGTAATACTCCTGCACGACGTGATACCCCGCCGCGATCAAGAGTCTGGCCAGGGCCTGCCCGACCGCTGCGCCACGGCCATGGCCGACATGGAGGGGTCCCGTGGGATTGGCGCTGACGAACTCGATCAAGACCTTGCGTCCCTGCCCTAGGTCGCAGCGCCCGTAGGCAGCCCCCGAGGACTCGATTTCACCCAGCACCGCCAGCCACAGCTTCGGCTTGACGGTCATATTGAGGAAGCCCGGCTTGGCGATCTCTACGCGATCAAAAATCGCCTCCCGCTTGCTCATGTTGTCGAGGATGATCTGCGCCACCTCAAGCGGGGCGCGCCGCTCGCTGGAAGCCAGGTTCATGGCGACCGTCGATGCCAAGTCGCCCCATTCTGCCCGCTTGGGCAGATCGAGGGTCAGCAGAGGCATTGACCGGAGCGTCAGGAGGCCGCGCTCATGCGCCCGCTGGAGCGCATCCTGGAGCGCATCGACGACAGTGGTCCTGACGAGATCTGACGGCATGAATCTCTCTAACCCATTGAAGATGTAAAGATTTTTAACGGGGCACTGTAGCATAACCTGCGAGTCAGAACAAGTTGAAGAAAGTCGTCGGCAGGAGGATAGTGGTCACCGCTCGCTCCGTTCCATTGCGTACAGGCAGGACTCGAGCAGTTCCTGCACGGACAACGAGAGACAGGGCTTAGACCGACAGCCGGTCACGGTGGCCCAATCCTCGCACAGGCACTCGAGACCTCGTATGATGGAGATCAGCGGTCCGCGGGGAGCCCATCGAGAGGGATCTGTCGGTCCGAAGGCCGCCACGGTCCGGCAATGGAGCCACGCAGCCAGATGGGTCAGGCCGGAGTCATGCCCGACAAACAGCGAGGCCTGGCGTAGGACTCCGGCGATCGTCCCGATGGGGTGATCCCGGACCACCGGAACCTCGGATGACATCTCCGTCACAAGGTCATGCAGCGCCTGATGATCCGCGGGGCCACCAATCAGAAATGGGCGACACCCCTGCAGTCTCATCGCGCCGATGAGCTCAGCCAAGCGTGAAGAGGGTAGGCACTTGTGCCGACTGCCGCTTCCCGGATGAACCGCGACCAGGTCGTCTCGGGGATCAAGCCCTACCGACTCGAGCAGGCGACGCCCTTCCTGATTCAGCGACTCCGGCAGCCTCAATGGATCGGACGAACGGAGATGAGGATCGGCCAATCCAACGGCCTCGCCGAATCGGTCCTGTTGATGGCGGCTCTTCAGCCCACTATCATGCGGCGATCCGCTCAGGACCCTCCGTGCCCCCATGGCGAGGAGAGACCGCTGCAATTCCTCCTGTCCCGACGACAACCAGGCCACGGCCACATCACACCGCGCCAGCCAATCGACCACCGGCTGCGGCGCAGATGCAGGGCCGGCATACAACAGGGCCAACAGGTTGTCCGACCACGGAAAGGCTTGCTCCACTTCTCCGCATTGGAGCAGCAACAGGGCAATATCATCTCGGGCGAGGAGACCCATTGATCGGCCTGGCCACTGACGACGGATGTTGCGGAGGGCGGGGAGCGCCAGCAGGACATCACCCAGGGCCCCCGGGTGGATCACGAAGACCGTCCGTCTCTCATCAGTTGACGGGAGCGTTCCCATGCGCACGAGACGAGAGGAGCTTTCTGGCCATTTCCAGGTCGGCCGGGGTATTGACGTTCAAGAAAGACTTTAGATAAGGATCAATCGAACAAAGCGCAGCCTCTTCTATTCTTCTGATCCTCAGCAAAGGAGCCTGAAGCAAGTGCTGTAGCTTCAGATCTCCGGAGTCCATCATCTGTTCGAGATACGGAAGGCAGGCCTTCCCGTAGATCGCATGCATCGGCTGGAGACCCGTACCAACAAGGCAAGGTATGACGATATCGGTCTCCTCTTCATCGGCCAGCATTTTCTTGATTGTTCCTGGATCCAAACAGGGCATGTCACAGGCCACGGCAAAGACTGAGCGTCTCCTTGTGGTCTTCAGGCCGGTATAGAGGCCTCCGGCGGTCGCGTAGCCTGGCCTCAGATCTGTCACGACCGGATAGCCGAACCCGTCCAGTCGGGGATCAGGCTGTGCGGCGACGATCAGCACCTCGGAAAAGATCGGGGCCAAGACTTCGAACACACGTTCGATGAGCGGCTTCCCTCCGATCTCAAGAAAACGTTTATCCTGCCCCATGCGGAGGCTTTTCCCACCGGCCAGGACAATGGCCGCGATATTCTCCACGGGAAGCTTCATCGTGGTCAAAAAACAAAGGGGTGGGCGTTGTGACACCCACCCCCTCCGGTCGAACAGCGGTCCAGGACTTTCTTAGAGCACTTTTCCTCGCCGCTTGTTGGCTCGACGGGTCAACACCCACCCTTCCAACAAGATCACACCTACGCCGATCACCAGCGGGTAGATATACACTTCTCTCGGAATCGGCGGCTGGAGGAACGTGTAGTAGAAGGCCGACACCGCCATCTTTCGGCCCGCATCCCCATTGTGTCCATCCCAGGCAAAGAAGACGATGGGGATGTACTTGCCCATGTCGAACTGGGTGTCCTCCTCGTACTCCCCTTTCAGCGGCCGCTTCACCATGAGCGTCCAACGGCCGTTCTTCCACTCGCTCTTCATGATCGTGATCTTCTCGTTGAAATCATCGCGCGCTTCAAAGTCCTGATCCCAACCCGTCCCCGTGAAGGCCCGGATGGACCCATCCGCTTCCCACTTCATGATATCCGCAGCAAACTTCTGATCGCCCCAGAGATACCGTGGCTTGAAGGGGGGCGGAATCTCTTGCCACTTCACCGGAAACTGGAAGGCAACGGCATCGTTATAGACCGTGTACTTGTTCTGGTGCCCAGCGATTGAGCTTTCCTCTCCGGTCTTGGGGTCCTGTTCTTTGACCCCATACTGATCCAGATTCACCTCGGTCGGCTCCCAGGGCAATTTGGTCTCAGCGACACTCTTGGTCCGATCGTCCCACTGAATCAAGAACACCACATCCTTGTCGTTGTACAAAGACTTCACCCAGAGATCATCGATCCGATTCACAAAGTTTCTGGGCTTGTGGGTGATCTGACCGCCCATGGCCACGTATCGACGCCCTTGCTTCGCCCACATGTCGTTTTCCGGATCGTCGGAAATGTCCCCTTCAACAGAAAAAGACGGAATCACGAAGTTGATCTTCGGCTTATCCGTCAGAGGATCGATGGGCAAGGGATTCCCTTCGCTATCCCGCTCGCAAAGGGAATTCACGAAATTGGCGATGTGCCATCGCTCTTCAACGCTCGTGCTGTCTGCGAACGACGGCATCGGGGTTCCGTTCAAGCCGGTCGAGAAGGTCCTGAAAATGTTCTTCACATTATAGGGATCGCGGCGGCTGCCCCTGAAGTTCCAACACTTATGCCAATCTGCCGGCTGGATAGAGAAGCCCCAGTCGTCCTTCAAGTTGAAGGCATTGCCGTCACCACGGCCATCCGTCCCGTGGCACTCAACACACTTCTTGTCCACGACCAACTGAGCGCCCTTGTCGATACTCTCTTTATTGGCCGGCGTGGCCTTCAGGCCCGCCAGATCCAGAACCGTCTGCGTTTCGCTCGCCTTATCGTCGAACTTTCGATCCTTCACCAACTGGCTCGTGACGAAAGACAACACTTGCAGTCTCTGCTCTTCCGACAAGATGCCTTCCCATGGCGGCATGGCAGATCCCGGCAACCCGTGCGTGACGGTCTCAAAGAGATCATTCTGACCGGCAACCGGCTTGGTGGCATCGAACAGAGGAAGTTCACCACTGGCCGTATGTCGAATCTTGAAGGTCCCCTGGTTGAAGTTACGGGGACGCGGCCACAAACGGTCGGCGGCGGGGCCGTCGCCGGCTCCCTCCACCCCGTGGCACCAGACACACTTTGTGAAGTAGACCCGCTTGCCCGCCTCGATCATCTCTGCAGATGGAAGGTTCACGAGTTCACTTTTTTTGAAGCCTTCGGGGAGCCCACCGCCCTCTTGGGCGAAGGACCACATCCCCGCGCTCCCGGCCACCATGGTCATCCCGATGGCTCCCATCAGAATACTCCCGATCTTACTCGTCATCAAACCGTTTCTCATGGACATCCCTCTTCCAATCTTTTAACCGATGAGATTAGTCCCAAGTCCGGGGATAGTATCCGGTATGCCAATACTCAAAGAGGACGACTTTCCAGATCTCATCCACGGTCAAGTGCTGTTCCCAGGGTGGCATCACGGACGCCCAGGGAAACGCTTCGTTCGGAAGCCCAATGCCTCCCTTGGACACGCGCCAGAAAATAAAGGTTTCTTGAAGCTGGGCAATCGTTCCCGGATCGGTAAAGTTAGCCGGAATGGGATTGAAGGCGAAGGCGTGCAAGCCGCGCCCGTTCAAATTGTCCCCGTGGCAGAAGTGACAGTTCTGGAAGAAGATCTCGCCACCCTCCCGAACATACTTGAGGTAGCCTTCCGCCTTCGGATCCCACGGATTGGCATCAGACTTCATCAATCGGCCCATCGACTGCTCGACGATGCGAGCGTTGGAAAACTCCTGGTCATATTTGCCCTCGGAATTCACCCGATACGGATTCTGCGAAGTCTGCAGGACGTAGGTCTTGCCATGGACCTTGGTGCTGGCTGGAGGCGCCGGATGGACGGTCCGTAACTCGATCGGTTCCTCTGATGACGGCTTCATGGAAAGGAAGGAGAACCCTCCGATGATGATGGGCAAGAGGATCAGTGCCAGCGTCCGAATGGCCCTATGAAATCCAGTCTGAGCATCAAGAACATTGAGGATTGGCTGCCGGAACTTCTTCCAATCCTCTTCGTTGCTGGACATCCACATGAAGACCGCGACCAGGGACACCGTCCCATACATCGCCCGGACGCTGAAGGGAATCGGCGGGTACACTCTGAACTTCAAATACACCCACACAAAGACCCAGAACAGGATGCCCTGCCAGAACCGCGGCATCGGAGTGCCGGCAGCACCCAGCAAATAGCTGATGGCGGTGAAGCCGGCTACGAAGCAGGCCAACTCAAAGACCATCTGCATCGGCATGTACCCCTCGACGAGCCTGACGGTCTCCGGGGGGATAATCCCCAACACCATGCTGACCAGGAGGAGGACGGCCACGCCGCCTACCAACGCGCCTAGATACAGTATACCTTTCATTGGATCTCTCTCCTCACGTGAAATCGACGAGTCTAATGACGCCTCGGATCACTCGGTCGTCATGATTAAGAAATCGGCGGTGGCGCCTTACCGGTTTGGACTTTTGAGAGATAGTCCACGATCTTCTTGATCGCACCCGCGCTTAACTTCTGGCCGAACACCTTCGGCATCAGGTTATCAGGGAACCCCTTCACAACATAGGTGCTCGGCGACACGACTGATTCCATGATGTATTCAGTGGTATTCTTCGCCGTGCCTTTATACGCCGGGTCCTTGATCCGGTTCGGTGCGCTCGTCCCCTCTTCGAGCTTGGGGCCTTGGGTGCCGATTGCACCTGGAATCCCAGGAATCGTATGGCACACGACGCACTGGGCTTTCGCTAAAATCTGATCCACCGGCTCGGTGCCATCCGCCAACAGAGCGCCACCGGCGCCGGCAGGCGTATCCTCCTGCATCTTGGGACGGTCCGCTTCG
>SWDL01000009.1 GCA_005116795.1 Nitrospira sp.
GGAGCCCCGACCCCCGAGGCCAATCCCTTCACCAGCACCGTTTTCCCCGCGCCCAAGTCTCCGCACAGGGCGATCACCTCGCCCCCCTGCAACGATTCACCCAAGAGACAGCCGATCTGCTCTGTGGTGGCTGCCGACCGGGAGAGCAGCGACCAGGTCCGCACAATGGGGGTGATTCGCCCGGTGGCCGCCCGTGGTCGACGACTCCCCACCTCACCGCCCCACCGTCTTCGAGATCGCCTTCGGAATCCGATCCAGCAAGTCTCCGGCGATCATCCCGGCCTGTCCCATCTCTGCTGCCGCCAGGTCGCCGGCCAGTCCGTGCAGGTAGACCGCCGCCCGTGCCGCATCCCACGGGGACAGGCCTTGCGCCATCAATCCGGCGATCATGCCGGTGAGGACATCCCCAGTTCCTGCGGTCGCCATGCCCGCGTTGCCCATCGGGCAGATCGCCGCCTCGCCGTCCGGTCTGGCCACGATGGTGCGCGCGCCCTTGAGGACGACGATCACATTCCGGGCCGAGGCGAGGCGCTGGGCGGTCCCGATGCGGTCGGCATTGATCGATTCGGGGGTCGCGTCATCGACCAGGCGCGCCATCTCACCCGGATGGGGCGTCAGCACGAGCGGCGCTTTGGATTCGCCAAGCAGGCGAGTCTTCCCCGCCAAGGCGTTGAGCGCATCCGCATCCAGCACGGTCGGCTTGTCGAGTCGCGGAATCAGGGCCTGCACCAGATCGACGGTTTCGGGATGAGTCGACAGGCCTGGGCCGACGGCCGCCGCGGTCCGTGACGAGACGAAGGTGAGCAGGCGATCGAGACCCGTTCGGGACAGGGTATGGGCCTTGGTTTCCGGCATGGGGACCGTCATCACTTCCAGCACCTTCGCTTCAAGCGTGGCGTTCACCCCGGACGGTGTGGCGACGCTCACGAGCCCGGTTCCCACACGGAGCGCCGCCTTCGCCGCCAAGGCCGCCGCGCCGGTTTTTCCGACCGAGCCGGCGATGATGGCGGCATGTCCAAACGTTCCCTTGTGGGAGGAGGCGCGACGGTCCGGCACCAGACGGGCGACGTCGGTCTGAGACAAGAGTCCGAGCGTGCTCGGGACCTGATCCGACAATGAGGCGGGAATCCCGATATCGCCGATGCGAACCATGCCCGCGTGGTCGAGGCCGGGCCCCACGAACAATCCGATTTTCGGGTGGCCGAACGTCACGGTCGCCGTCGCCCGAACGGCGACTCCCATGATGGCGCCCGTGTCGGCATGGATGCCGGACGGCAGGTCGACGGCGACGATCGGGCGACCGCACTCGTTCATGCCGCCGATGGCCGTTCGATAGTCGCCGCTGACCTCGCCGGTCAGTCCCGTCCCGAGAACGGCATCCACGACCACGTGGCTGTTGCCGAGCCACGACCGGAGCCGATCGAGGGTCGGGGAGATCAGCGTGGCGCGCGGACCGGAGCATTTCTTCCATCGCAGCCACATGACCTTCGCGTCACCGGTCGCGCCGGCAGGATCGTGAAGGAGGACGACTTGCACCGTGATGCCGCGTTTGGCGAGCAGGCGGGCGGTCACAAGCCCATCCCCGCCATTGTGGCCTTTCCCGCAGACGATGGTGGTCGGCCCGCCGGTCTCCGACCCACGGATCTCCCCCACCAAGTCGGCCACGTGGGTTCCGGCCCGCTCCATGAGGGTCAACCCCGGAATGCCGGCTTCCACAATGGTCCGGCGGTCGAGCGCGTGCATCTGTGCGGCAGTGAGAATTTTCATGGTGAGTGTCGTTCAGATCAGCCGTGCCATCAACGGGACGAGAACGGACTTGCCTGGGCATCCGAACGATCGTCCGGAGCGCACAGCTCATCCGCCGTCACCATGGCTTCTGCGATGGCGTAATCCGCCTCGTGGGCCAAACTGAGATGAACACGGGTGGCGCCCAGGCCGGCCATGATCTCCTGGACGCGGCCGCTGACGTGGGCCACCGGCTTGCCCGACGGGTCGTTGAGGACCTGAATGTCCACCCACCGGATGCCGCCCGTCCAGCCGGTTCCGAGTGCCTTCAGCACCGCCTCCTTCGCGGCGAACCGGGCCGCCAGCGAGGCATAGGGCGCGGCGCGGCGGAGACAGTACTCCCGCTCCGCTTCCGTGAAGAGGCGTGTAAGGAACTGATCCCGCCACCGTTCCGTCATCGCCCGAATCCGGGGAATGCTGACAAGGTCAAGCCCGATGCCGATGACCTTCATGGGAGCCGGATCTTGGAGTCGATCAAGGCTTTCATCTCACGCACGGCTCGATCCATCCCGACCAGCACGGCACGGGCCATGATGCTGTGCCCGATGTTGTACTCCTCGATCTCAGGCACGGTCAGGAGGCGAGAGACGTTCCCATAATTCACCCCATGTCCGGCATTGACCCGCATGGCCAGTTTGCCTGAGAGTTTGGCCGCTTGCGCGAGGTGATCGAACTCCGTCTGAACGTCCGTGACACTCACCGCGTTGGCGTAGCGGCCCGTGTGCAGCTCGACGAGATCGGCCCCGACCTTATGGGCGGCGCGGACCTGCTCGAGATCGGGCTCGATGAACAGGCTGACGGGGATCTCGCCTTCATGCAGACGGGCGATGATGTCCTTGATCCTCTCCCGATGCCCGGCCACGTCCAGCCCCCCCTCGGTCGTCAGCTCCTGGCGGCGTTCCGGGACCAGCGTGACGAAGTCCGGACGAACGGACAGCGCAATCTTCACCATCGCCTCGTCGGCGGCCATCTCGAGATCGAGCTTCGACTGGATCGTCTGGCGAAGGAGCTGAAGGTCTCGGTCCTGGATATGGCGCCGGTCTTCACGCAGGTGGACGACAATGCCGTCCGCGCCGGCCAACTCCGCCAGCACCGCGGCTGCGATGGGGTCAGGCTCCCGTCCCCCCCTGGCTTGCCGCAGGGTGGCGACGTGGTCCACGTTGACGCCGAGTCTGGACATGGCACTCCGCGATCTTTGCCCGGTTCGGGCGAGAGCGTCGGCACGGGCAGATGCACAGGTGCGTATTATTGCAGAAAGCCAAGGGGGTGACAAGCCGACAGACCCTGGGTGAATCCGGGCGAGCGGCCATCTCGCTCCGTGTGTCACCGTCCCGCAAGTCGCGATAAAATTTGACTGATTCAGGCCGTCTCTTTAGAATGATTTTTTCCCGAAGCCGATTCGGCGCAGGGGGCAGGTGAGCGGTCCGACACTCCAGCGGATTGAGGATTCATGGAAGGCTTTTACCGAATCAAACGACTCCCTCCGTACGTATTTGCCCAGGTCCAGTCGCTGAAACTTGACGCGCGTCATCGCGGGGAAGACATCATCGACTTCGGAATGGGAAACCCGGACCAGCCGACCCCGCGCCACATCGTCGACAAGCTCGTCGAAGTCGCCAATAATCCCAGGAACCATCGGTATTCGGCGTCCCGCGGGATCACCAAGTTGCGCCACGCCATCGCCGGCTGGTACAAGCGGAACTACGACGTCGATCTTGACCCGGAGACCGAGACCATCGTGACGATCGGATCCAAGGAAGGGATTGCCCACCTGGCCTTGGCCATGGTGGGTCCAGGGGACGTCGTCTTGACGCCGACTCCGACCTATCCGATTCACATGTACAGCGTCATCATTGCGGGCGGGGAGGTCCGGGGGATCGAACTCCGTCCCGACAGCGACTTCTTCGACGATCTGACCCGCGTCTATCGCCAGACGCTCCCGCGGCCCCGGATGCTCATCATCAACTTTCCGCATAATCCGACGACCGCCGTCGTGGATCTGGAGTTTTTCAAGAAGATCGTCGCCTTCGCCAAGGAACACGATGTGATCGTGGTGCATGACCTGGCCTATGCGGATCTGGTGTTCGATGGCTACAAGGCCCCCAGTCTTCTGCAAGTCCCCGAGGCCAAGGACATCGGCGTGGAGTTCTACACCTTGTCCAAGAGCTATAACATGCCGGGGTGGCGCGTGGGCTTCTGTGTCGGCAACCGGGAGGTGATCGGGGCGCTCACGAAGCTCAAGAGCTACCTCGACTACGGCATCTTCCAGCCGGTGCAGATTGCGAGTATCATCGCCCTGAACGGTCCCCAGGATTGCGTGAAGGACATCGTGAACCGCTATCAGCGTCGCCGCGACGCGCTCGTCAACGGGCTGAACCGGATCGGCTGGCCGGTAGACAAGCCCCGCGCCACGATGTTCGTGTGGGCTCGGATTCCACCGCCCTTCCGCGGCATGGGCTCGCTGGAGTTCTCCAAACTGCTGTTGAAAGAAGCCAAGGTCGCCGTCTCTCCCGGCATCGGATTCGGTGAAGGGGGCGATGAACACGTACGGTTTGCGCTGGTGGAAAACGAACATCGCACCCGGCAGGCGATTCGCGGGATCAAGAAGGCGCTGAAACTCGAGGGGGAACCGGCATGACGGCGCGCGCCCGCATCGGAGTCGGGCTGGTCGGCTTCGGCACGGTCGGGACCGGCGTGGTCAAGATTTTTCAGACCAATGCGGCGCTCATCCGGCGGCGTGTCGGGGTGCCGGTGGAGCTGGTACGGATTGCCGATGTGGATCTCAAGAAAGATCGAGGCGTCGAGGCGCCGGCCGGCCTGCTGACGAACGACTACCAGGCCGTCCTGTCGGATCCGACGGTCGACATCGTCCTGGAACTGGTCGGCGGCTATGACATCGCGAAGAAAGTCATCCTCGGGGCCATCGCCAAGGGGAAATCGGTCGTGACGGCCAACAAGGCCCTGCTCGCCGCCCACGGCGAGGAAATCTACGAGGCGGCGGCGCGGGCCCGCGTCGATCTTGGTTTTGAGGCCAGCGTCGGCGGCGGGATCCCCGTCATTCGCGCGCTGACGGAGGGCCTGGCGGCCAATACGATTCTCTCTATCTACGGGATCATCAACGGGACCTCCAACTATATTCTCAGCCGGATGACCAAGGAGGGGCACAGCTTCCAGGATGTGCTGGTGGAGGCGCAGCGGGCCGGGTATGCGGAAGCGGATCCGACGTTCGACGTGGCCGGGATCGACTCCGCCCATAAGCTGGCGATCATGGTCAGCCTGGCCTACGGCACGCCCGTCAACGTGAAGGATGTGTATACGGAAGGCATCACGCGGATCGCCTCCCTCGATATCGCCTATGCCAAGGAATTCGGCTACACGATCAAGCTGCTGGGGATAGCAAAATTTACGAACGGCGATATCGACGCCAGAGTGCACCCGACCATGATTCCGGCGACCTCGCCGATCGCCCAGGTTGAAGGCGTCTATAACGCCATCCAACTGGTCGGGGATGCGGTCGAGGACATCGTGCTGTACGGCCGGGGAGCCGGCTCAATGCCGACCGGGAGCGCGGTCGTCAGCGACGTCATCGCCATCGCCAGGAATCTTCTGCTGGGCGCGACGGGTCGGGTGCCGCCGGCGTCGTTCAAGCAGGAGGAGCGGCGACCCATCCGGATTCGTCCGATGGAACAGGTGCGGTCGTTGTATTACATCCGGTTCATGGTGCTCGACCGGCCGGGGGTGCTGTCGCAGATCGCGGGCGTGCTCGGCAATCACGGCATCAGCATTTCGTCGGTCATTCAACAGGGACGCAAAGAGGGGCAGACAGTGCCCGTGGTGATCATGACGCACACAGCCGGCGAACGGAACGTGCAGAGTGCGTTGCGTGAGATCGACGGCATGCCGTTCATCTCCGAGCCCACCACGCTGATTCGCGTGGAGGAACAGGACGAATGAACCGCGTGGTCGATTCGCGTCGGGTCGGGTCGGGTCGGATCGGGCCGGTAGACGGAGCTTGTATGTCGCGCTGGCGCGGGGTCATTGAAGAATATCGCAAGTTCCTGCCGGTGACGGACACCACCCCCGTCGTGACACTCGGCGAGGGCAACACGCCGCTGATCCCCGCGCGACGATTGGCTCGGCGCATTACGCCGGGCATCGCAATCTATCTCAAGTACGAAGGCGCCAATCCCACCGGCTCCTTCAAGGATCGCGGGATGACGATGGCGATCTCGAAGGCATTGGAGAAGGGCGCCCGCGCGGTCATGTGCGCCTCGACCGGCAACACCTCGGCCTCGGCGGCCGCCTATGGGGCGCGAGCCGGGCTGACGGTCTACGTGTTGATCCCGGCCGGCAAGATCGCGCTCGGCAAGCTGTCTCAGGCGATGATGCATCACACGAACGTCATTCAGATCGAGGGCAACTTCGATCAGGCCCTGACGATCGTGAAGCAGATCTGCGCGACGCATCCGGTGGAGCTGGTCAATTCGCTGAACCCCTTCCGCATCGAAGGGCAGAAGACCGCGGCGATGGAGATCTGCGATCAGCTCGGCGCCGCCCCGACCCTGCACGTCCTGCCGGTCGGGAACGCGGGCAACATCGCGGCCTACTGGCGGGGCTACAAAGAATATCGAGAGGCCGGCCAAGTGACAGGTCCGCTTCCGCGCATGATCGGATTTCAAGCAGCCGGCGCGGCTCCGATCGTCTTGGGTCGGATTGTGGAGGAGCCGCAGACGATTGCCACCGCGATCCGGATCGGCAATCCGGCCGGCTGGAAAGCGGCGTCCCAGGCGGTCGAGGAATCGGCCGGGCAGATCGACATGGTCACCGACGACGAGATTCTGGAGGCGTATCGGATCGTGGCGGCTGAAGAAGGCGTCTTTTGTGAACCCGCGTCGGCCGCCTCCGTGGCCGGTCTGATGAAGCTGGACCGAAACGGAGGGCTCAAGGAAGGCGACACTGTCGTCTGTACCTTGACCGGACATGGATTGAAGGATCCCGACACTGCGATGGGCGTCTCCGTGAAGCCCACGACGGTGCATGCAACTCACGAGGACGTCGCCCGCCTCCTGGACCTCTAAGCACGCATGTCGGTCGCCCCGCATACAGCCGGTGTTCTCGCAGTGAGCCGCGCGAGCACGTCACCCATGGGGACGCCCTCGTGCCGATGAAGTACGTGGTTCTGCACGCCGGGGGACTCGCCGGTCCGGCACAGGCTGAGTTGGGCGACCAGACCCTGCTCCAATCGGCCTCCACTCCCACGCTCGACCGCTTGGCGCGTTTAGGAGAGCTCGGACAGATCGCCTTCCCGGTCGACGGCTCTCCGCACGTCAGCGAATGTCTCCAAATGGCGCTCCTGGGGTATGGCCCTAAGAAGCTGTATCCCGGTTCGGCCTCTCTGGAAGCCGCGGGACTCGGCGTCGCGGTCGGCGAGCAAGATATTGTATTTCGCTGTTGGCTGGTGACCTTCCGCGCCGGCGCCCAGCCCGGGAAAGAGGGGGACCTCAAAAAGCTGACCCCACAGCTCGTTATGGACGATGCGATGGCCGGCGGAATCGGGTCCGAAGAGGCGCGCGAGCTGATCGATGCCATCAATGAGCAATTGGGCTCGGAGGCCATGCAGTTCTACCCCGGAGCCGGGCACCGTCACCTCATGGTGTGGGTCGACGGCAAGCCTCGGATGACCTGTCATGATCCGCTTGATGCCGTCGGTAAGCCGATCGGAGGATTCCTGCCGACCGGTGAAGGGTCGGACGTGCTCAAGAAACTCATGGATGCCGCCATCATTATTCTGCGCGACCATCCCGTCAACGACCAGCGGCGCGGCGAGCGGTTGAAACCGGCAAACGGCTTCTGGCTGTGGGGGCCTGGGCGAGCCGTCCATTGGCCGAATTTTGCGGAACGGCGCCGGCTCAACGGGGCGGTGCTGTCCCCCAACGATGTCATGCGGGGCGTGGGAGTCTGCGCGGGGCTGGAGCCGGTCGATTCTGCCGGACTGCAGGCTTCGGCCGGGGCGCCGTTCTCGGGCGTCGTCGAGGCCGCCCTTCGCGAACTGCACAAGAAGGACTTTCTCTATTGCTACCTGGACCTGCCCCTGTGCCTGGGCGCCATGGCCGGCCTGAAAGAGCGGACCTCCGGCGTCGAGGCCTTCGACCGTCAGGTGGTAGAGCCCTTGCTGCAGGGCCTCTCCAAGCTCGGTCCTCACCGGCTCCTGATGATCGCCGACCACGTCCGAACCCCCCGTACCTCCGGCACTCCCTTCCCCTCAGCCCCAACAGTCCTGTATGATGGCACGTCCGCCCAGCCGTCCGATGCCGCGCGCCGGTTCACAGAACCGGATGCGGCGCAGGTATCGCCGTCGGCCTGGGATGCGACCAAAGTGATGACGAGGTTGTTGGGGCCGTCATAACGGTGCTCCCGGGCTGCCATGGCCCTCATTGTCCAAAAATACGGTGGGACTTCGGTGGGATCGACGGAGCGGATCCGTCGTGTCGCTGATCGTG
>SWDL01000010.1 GCA_005116795.1 Nitrospira sp.
TCGGCCATGATGCACAGCAAGTCCCCATTTGGAAAATCTCGTGCCATGTCAAGCTGGTACCGAAGGTATCCGGGGGGAAAAAATCCTGAATACCCGTTCACGAGTGGTTTTTGATGGTCGATCTGCGCAAAGAGCCGCCAGGCCTCGATCTCATAGTGAGACACGTGCTGACCTGCTGGGAATGGGATGTGGGCGACGACAGTCGGTTCCGGTCTTGTCCTGAGCCATGCGGTCCATTCCGTATGCGGTGTCGCGGGAATCTTGACGAGAGGGACTGGAACTGCGAGGTTTTCCACGAAAGCCAGGATTCCGACGGTCAGCGCCATGAGCTTCCCGGTCCTTCCAGGACGTGACTCAGCAATCCGGGATAGGGCGATCGCGGCCAGCAGGCAGAGGGCGAGCTGGGTGAGAATTGCGAACCGGAAGGGGCTTCGCAATTGACCGAAGCCGGGCACCACGTTTCTGAGGGTCCAGAATGGATGCCAGCCGCCGATCTCGAGATGTAAGCCAAGAGCAAGAAGGAAGGAGCCCATGGCCATGGCTCCCAAGAGCACGGACCAGGAGCGCTGCACTCCCTGTCGCAGGGCGGAGGCGAGTCCGCACACGGCCAGGATAAGAACCAAGAGGCCGGGGAAGAGTCCCCCGCTGTCTCGATCCGGTGATTCTCGCGGAGGAACGGAAAGAGCAGCGGTGCCCGGGCGGGTGAGAAAATCAGAGGGCTCCGCCGAGAGCGCTTGGACGAGCGCGAAGGGGCGCTCAAAATTCAGGTTGCGGTGCAGTGACAAAATCGGAACCATCAACGCGGCCAGGAGCGTGACGGCACCCAGCGTGGCGAGTATCACGTGGATCATCGCGCGCCGTTCGTGACGCACCGTCCAGAGAGTCCACAGACCTGCCATGCTGACGAAAGGGAGGCTCAAGAGTGCCAGTTGCTGGGAGGTCAGACATTGCACGAGATAGCCGACCGATGCCCACCAGGCATGTCGGACATCTCGAGTGTGGGAGAAGCGCACCAAGCCGTCGAAGGTCCACAACAGACCGAACAACGGCACGATCGGCAGGACTCCGAGCCCCTTGGCCACGAAGGGCATGGATAGGACCAGCAGACTGCCAAGGACGGCCGTGAAGGCGGGAAGGGACAATGCGCGAAGGAAGCGATAGGCGAACCAGCCGTTGAGCGTGAGGATGAGGAGCAGCGCCAAGTTGTAGATCAGCGCCGGTGGCACCGCGAGCAGCCACAAAGGCGAGACCAGCAGCCCCGTGAGTGGCTGTGGTTCGGAATAACTGAACGCTCCCTGGTTCGGATAGAAAATCGGCGCGTCCCAGTATGAGCCGAAACCGTGCCCAATCCGGTCTGCCGTCCACCAGAGCGTCCACAGATTGAAGAGGGGGACTGTGGCTTCCGGTTCTGTGCCCAGAGGGATCGCTGATGCCACATGCCAAGCCAGCGGCCACGTCACTACGATGGCCCCGAGCAGACACACGACCAATGCCACGAAGGACCACTTCGGTCCGGTTTGCGCAAGGGATGGAGGCGTGGCGTCGTCACGGCGCGCTTGGTGGTTCGACATGCAAGTGTGGAGTTAGATTATTCGAATCTTGCCACTCTCGCGTATCTGTCGGTGATTCTTCAGGCTATTTGACATCAGATGGAGGCTTTTGCGCCTTTCGGGCGCCTTCCTCCGGCGTACCTGGGTCTGGTTCAACTCCGCGGGGACGGACGACGCCGGGGCTAGCCGGACTGAGGATGAGCGATCGGTTGACGAGGGATTTCCCTTCAAAGGTGATTGGGAATCGTCTGCCTTCGATCTCCAAGGCCAGGGCGCCCTTTTGGAGGGAACGAGAGCGGAAGACGTACATGCCTTGCGCGTTGGTCCGCGTACGGCTTCCACCGCTGGGCGTCAAGAGTAGGACTTCCTTGCCCCCCAGGGGGCGTCCCGCCGGATCAACCACCGTTCCCGACATCATCACCGGTCCCGCAGGGATGGGCTCGTAGGCGTAGGTGCCGTACAGGGCGTCATAATACGGCTGTACCACGCCCCCCGTGCCACCGCCGGCCAGCGTCACATTGACGGACGTGGTGGTCCCGATCATGGTGGCGGCGGAACTTCCGTGCACCGTGGTCAGGCTCTTCGAGCCGGACTGAGGAACATTCGTGGCGAAGAGACTCAGAAAGCCTCCGATTTCAGTCGTTGTTTGGTTGACCACGGTTGATTCCATCCTCGTCTCCGTGTCCTGGACGACATGGCTCACGGTCATCAACAACTGTCCTTCCGATCCATACTCGATGGGAAGTCCGGCGAGCAGCCACCGTTCCGGCGCGGGATTCGGATTGGTCGGCGAGGCGGGATGTAACTGTCGGTACTCCGGCGTCGATGGATCATGGGCGAGCAACATCATCCTCGTTTGGGGTGAGTAGGTGTTATAGGGGGAGACGCCGTTCCGCAAGTCTTCCGCACAGGGAAACGAGTCGCGTTCGTAGCCCAACAACGACACGGTGAAATAGACCGGTCCCCAGACGTTGTCCTGGACGACCAACCAGGCAAACACGGGGTTCTTCAAAAAATGAATTCGATCGCCTCTGCCCGGCCCGATTCCGCATGTGGTCATCGTTTGCGCCTGGGTGTCCTGGATCAGAAGCGTCTTGTCCGTCAACACCGTGTGCGATTCCGACGAGGTCGTCGTCGAGCTTCCCCACAGGGCGCCGATGGCTCCACCGACGCCCTGCATGGCGCCTCCAACCGCGGGGTATGCCGTCGCGACCGCGCCCCCGACAGCCGTGAGAATCGCGGCAAAATCTCCCACCATGCTGAAGGGCGTATTCACAGGCCTCGTAGTGCTGGTCGATGTTTCCGAAAATGTGCGAACGACGGTGCCCACTTGCTGGGTCGTGGTGTAGGACTGGGAACTGAGGTTCCCCGGCGGTTGATAGAGGTAGGTCATCGGAAAGGCGTCGAGCGTAAAACACCCCAGATAGGGCGGGCGTTCGAACCGGACGGCCGATGAAAAAGATCTCTTACCCTGGGTGGCGACCGTGAAGCCGACGGCGACGGTAGTCGAGGGGACGACCATGTCTACCGTATCGCCCTGTTGCAGCCAGGCGGTCCGGTCCCCGATGGTCAGAGACGCTCTCCTTTGGGAAGGCGGGAGATTTACGACTCTGAAGACAAGATCGAGCTGGGCGCCTTTGACGGGGAGGAAGACGGCGTAGCCTTCGGGAGGGAGGCCCGTGAGAATGCGCTTGCCCGGAGCGGGCGACACAGCCCTGGATTCGATTTCCGGGACCCCCCTGGGCATAATGCCGCCCGCACCGGGACCGAGATTCGGCACGGCGGTGATTCCGGGCGGCAGCCCGATGATCACCGGGTTCAGGTTCACGACTGGGGGCCTGATGTTGTATTGGTCAAAAATCAACTTGATGGCCCGGGGCTGTGAGAGGTCGACGGGCTTCGGAAGCGCGCGAAGGAAGGCGCTCGGGTGCCAGGTAAAGACTCCTGTGCCGGCATCGAAGGTGCCGACGACCACTTGTCCGATCGGGGGCGGCGGCGCGAAGTTGTTCTGGATCGGCGCGCAGATCTTGGTCATGATCTCAGCGAAGGGCAGCACTCGATCCCCGGCCATAACGGTCAACGGTTGGCCGATGAGGTACAGCAACGCCATGCTAGGGAGAAACGCCCAACCTTGAATGTGGCCTGGACTCAGTTGCCGTGTTGGTCGATTCATGTCATCGCCCTTCCTTGATCAGGTCCTCGCACGATGTGATGTCTTCGCTCATGAGTCTGCTTCAGGCAGCCTGGTTTGCCGACCAGTCACCCATTCGTTTCTACTTCCACCGGATGAACCAGCGCTGGTGCAAGTTGTTATTGGCGTTCTGACACCCGTTCTGCTCGACCGGCAGACTGTTGGCCGTGCTGCTCGGCGGAGCCGGCGCGCTGAGGCAGAGGCTGCTCCGCTTCTGCAGAAACTTAATGCCCCCGGGCGGCTGGGGCGGATAGATCGATTGGTCCCAATCCTGATTCAGGCCCAGGTTGCAGGGATACTGCTGGACCTTCACGCCGGCGGTGGTGCTCGCGTTGGGAATATCCAAACACATGCCGCTGTTCTGGTGCACGAGCGTGTAATGCTGAATTTCCGGACGGCCGGGGTGTGAGAAATTGTGGAAATAAAAGAGCTGATTGGGTCCGTAATGGCATGCGTGCTGATTGACCGGCGCATTGGCGTTGACGCTGCCCGGGACGTCGAGACACATCC
>SWDL01000011.1 GCA_005116795.1 Nitrospira sp.
CAAAATCGAGTTGCGCACGATGATGCCGGCCAGGGCGATGAACCCGATCATGGAGGTGGCCGTGAAGTAGGACCCCGTCGCCCAGTGGCCGGGAATGATCCCGATCAAGGTCAGCGGGATCGGCGCCATGATGATCAACGGCGTGAGAAAGGACTGGAACTGTCCCACGATCAGCAGATAGATCAAGAGCATCGCCACGGCAAAGGCAATTCCCATGTCGCGGAACGTTTCATAGGTAATGTGCCACTCTCCGTCCCATTTCACGGAGAGCCGGGATTCCGACGCCGGCTGCCGGGCATAGTGCTGTTCCATCGGAGTCCCGTCCGGCGTCCGCAGGGTCGCCAGACGCTCGCTGATACCGAGGACGCCATAGACCGGGCTTTCCGCCCGCTCGGCACCCCGGCCACCCACGTCGCCCGTCACATACACCACCGGCTTCTGGTTCTTATGATAGCGGGGCTGGTCCTGCAGGGTCCGCTCGATGGTCAGCAGCTCGGACAGGGGGAAAAGGCGCCCGGCTGAACCCTGCACGGCGATCTCGCCGAAATGCTCGAGCCCTGTCCGTTCGGCCAACGGCAGCCGAAGCACGATCTGGACCGGGCTCTTCTCCTTCGGCAGGTGGAGCAGCCCCACCTTGGCTCCTTCCAGCGCCATGCGGACCGTCGCCACGATGTCCTCAGAGGGGATCCCGGCCAGGGTGGCTTTCGCCCGATCCACCGAAAAGATGTACTTCACGTGGTCGGCCTCGATCGAGTCGTCCACGTCCACCACCCCGGTGGTGGTCTCGAACAATCCTCGGAGCGCCCGGGCTGCTTCACGCTGCCGCCCGTAGTCGGGGCCGTAGACCTCCGCGACCACCACGGCCTGCACGGGTGGACCCGGCGGCACTTCCGCCACCTTCACGTTGGCGCCCAACGTCGAGGCGAGGCGTTGAACCTCCGGTCGGATTCGCCGGGCGATCGCGTGGCTCTGTGACGTCCGTTGATCCTTGGCGGCCAGATTGATCTGAATGTCGGCCTGATGAGGCTCCTCGCGCAGGAAGTAATGTCGCACCAGCCCGCTGAAGTTGACCGGCGAGGCCGTGCCGACATAGGCCTGGTAATCCCGGACTTCCGGAATCGTCCGCACATAGGCGGTGAGCGCCTTTGCGACGCGAGCCGTCTCTTCCAGCGTGGTGCCCTTCGGCATATCGATCACGAGTTGAAGCTCGCTCTTGTCGTCGAAGGGCAGCATCTTGACCGGCACGTCCCGCGTGGCGAACAGCGACACCGATCCGACCAGCAAGAGCGCGACACACCCGAAAAACGTCCAGGCCAGCCACGGTCGGACGAGGAGCGGGGTGAGCGCCTGCCGGTAGAGGCGGCTGCCCCGCCCCGGCGGCTCCTCCGACTCTCCCTGCCCTCCCAAGGTCATCCCTTCCCGATAGCACTGCCGACAGAACCAGGGCACCACGATGAAGGCGACCAGTAACGAGACAAACATGGCGATCGAGGCATTGATGGGAATGGGCCGCATATAGGGACCCATGAGCCCCGACACGAAGGCCATCGGGAGGAGGGCCGCAATGACGGTAAAGGTGGCCAGGATCGTGGGATTCCCCACTTCGTCCACCGCGTAGATCAAGGCATCCCGGTGAGGGAGCCGTCGGAGCGTGAGGTGGCGATAGGTGTTTTCGACGACGACGATGGCATCGTCGACCAGAATGCCGATCGAGAAAATCAGGGCAAAGAAGCGTCAGCGCGAGCGTGATCGGGATCGCCAGCGACACCACCATGGCCGGCCGCGGCCCCAGGGTCACGCCCAGAAAGATCACCACGGCGACGACCGCGATCGCCAGATGCCACAGCAATTCGTTCGCTTTTTCGTCGGCCGACTCCCCGTAATCCCGCGTGACGGTCACCCGAACGTCGGCCGGGATGAGCCGGCCTTTCAGCTCGTTCACCGTCCGGAGCACGGCGCGCGAGACCGTGACCGCATTGGCGCCCGGCTGCTTGGCGATCGCAACCGTGACGGCGGGACTTTCGTGAAGCGTGAAACGCGAAGCGGAAGGGCTGGCGCCTGCGGCGTCCGTAGCGGCGAGGTCTTGGCCGAACCGCGTTCCAGATGGCCCATCGCCGAACCACACGTACTGCGTGGTCTCCGCCGGCCCATCGATGACTTCCGCCACCTGCCGCAAGTAGACAGGATGGCGCTCAGACAGGCCGACCACCAAGGCCTCCAGGTCCTCCCGCGATCGAAGGAACCGACCGGTTTCCAAGAGATAGTCCTGGTTACCGCTCGAGAAGCGGCCCGCGGACGAGGCCACATGTTCGCCGCGAATGACCTCCACGATGCGCAGAGGGCTCACGCCGTAGGCGTTCAGACGCGCGGCATCCAATTGCACGCGGAGTTCCCGTGGGCGGCCCCCGACGAGGAAGCCGCCGGCCGTCGACGGCACCTTTTTGATCTCCTCCAGGACGCCCTCCGCGACCTGGCGTAGCTGCGCATCGGCATACCGGTCGCTTGAGAGGGTCAGCGTCACGATCGGCACATCGTTGATGTCGCGAGGCTTCACGTGGAACGGCCCTGCGCCCGGCGGCAGGCGGTCCTGGTTGGACATCAGCTTGTCGTAGAGATTCACCAGGCTCCGCTCCATCGGTTCCCCGACATAGAACCGCACGATCAGCAGCGCTCCTCCCGGACGGGAGATCGAATAGAGATACTCCACGCCGCGAATCTCCGACAGCACGCGTTCGATGGGCTTGGTGAGCTGTTCCTCGACCACGTTGGCCGACGCACCGGGGAAGGGCAGGAACACATCCGCCATCGGCACCACGATTTGAGGTTCTTCTTCGCGCGGCGTCAGGATGACGGCGAGAACCCCGAGCAGCAACGCGGCGAGCAGCAACAATGGGGTGAGCTTGCTGCCGATGAACAGGGAGGCGATGCGACCGCTCAGGCCGGGACGGTATGGAGTAGGAGAAGACATGGGCAATGGTTACTGGTGGAATGGCTGAGCGTCATTATCAGCGGGCCGCCGGAGAGGCGACCGCGTCCGTCATTGTGACCTTGGCGCCGTCCACGCCGAGACCGGCGTCGGCAAGGACCTGTTCCCCGGCGTTCACCCCTGAGAGCACTTCGATCTCGCCGTTGATCCGGCGTCCTACTGTGACCCAACGGAGGTGCGCGACGGAGTCCGGAGCCGGCCCGACGACGAAGACGCCGGTCAACTGGCCCCGCTCCACGACCGCCTTCGCCGGCACGACCAGCGACGCACGGTCCCCCTTGTTCAACTGGAGGCGACCGAACATGCCGCTCTTCAAGCCCGGGACTGGCGGCAGGTCCACTTTCACGACAAACGTGTGGGTGACAGGATCCCCGGCCGGGAGGATCTGCGTGATCGTGCCCTTCAGGGAATCCCCGCCCAGCGCGTCGATGCTCACGGCCATCTGGTCGCCCCGCGTCACGGCGCTCAGATCGCCTTCCGCCACCGTGGCTTCCAGACGGAGATGCGTCGGCGCTTCGATCGTGACCAGCGGTTGCCCCGGAGAGGCGAGCTCCCCGACCTCGACGCGCTTCTCGGTCACGATCCCGTCGAAGGGCGCGTTGAGCACCGTGTAGCTCAGTTGAGCCAGAGCCGCCCGCCGGCCGGCCTCCGCCACCTTGTGGGCGCGACGGGTGTTTTCCAATTCTTGCCGCGCGACGGAATCTTCCTGAAAAAGCCGCTCCATACGCGCCAGATGGGCCCCGGCATTCTCATGCTCGGCCTCGGCGCGGGCGAGCGTGGCTTTCACATCCCGCTGATCGAGCCGCACCAGGGGCTGACCCTTCTTCACCGCCACGCCCTCAGCGACAGGCGCCTCTTGAACCGTCCCTCGGAGCTGGCTGGACAAGGTGGCGCGAAATTGCGCGGTGACCTGCCCCGTGACCTCCACACGGATCGGCAGGCGCGCGGCACGCACGGCCACGACCGCGGCTTCAATGGCCGGCGCAGCCGCTGCCGTCTTGGCGTCGTGACGCGGCGCCTCGCCCCGGTCGCAGGCGGAGAGGCACGGGAAGGCCAAGGCCAAGGTCAAGGTCAAGATGAAGGGGATGATGTTGGGGGAGACACCGTCGTGAATCTGCGGCCGTCTCCATCGGCCATGCTCATATGTCGCCATCACGCGACTCAACCGAACCTCAACGATCGCCCTGGCCGGTCTGGTGAAACTCTCCGATCATGAGGTCGAGCCTGGCGCGACCCACCTGCAGATCGTACATAGCGTGGATGCGGTTCTGTTTGACCTGATTGAAGGCGAGCTCGGCCGTCAGCATGTCGAGGACCGGGGAAAGACCCGACTGGTAGCGATTCCCGACGATGCGGAGATTCTCCTCAGCCTGAGTCACGGCGCTCTGCGTCACCATGATGCGCCCGCTCGCGGCAGACAGGGCGTAGTAGGCGTCCACGACCTCCACCTCGATCTCTCGCCGCTTGGCCTCCATCAGTTCCCGGACTTTCTCCTCATTGGCTTTCGCTTTTTGCACCTGCGCCTGATCGCTCATCCCGTTGAAGAGGTTGAGGCTGACGATGCCCAAGGCGACATAGTTGTTCGAGCCGTTCGGGCTGATCGGCGCTGTGTTGTTCAGCTCGTAGCTCGTCTGCAGATTGACATTGGGCAGAAACGCCGACTTGGCCATTTGGACGCCGACCTGGGTTTTTCGCAGCTCCGCGGACAGGACCCGGAAGTCCGGTCGCTGGTCGAGCGCCCGTGAGACCAGCAGATGCAGATCCAGTGTGCGGCCTTCCTCGACCGCCAAGGGGTTCGCCGTATCGACCTCTTCGTTCAATCCGATGGCGTGCCGGAGTCCGATCGCCGCCACCCGCACGGCCTGATCCGCGCGGATGGCTTCTTCGCGCAGGCCGGCCAAGCGGACCTCCGCCTGCAACAGATCGGATTTCACGGTCAACCCGCCCTTGAAGCGTGACTGAATCTGCTTCAGGTTGGCTTCCGCGATCTGGACGGTGTCCCGCGAGACGACCCGTACGGCCTTGGCCATCACGAGATCGTAGTAGGCCTTGGTGACCGTGAAGAGCACCCGCTGCTGCACATGCGACAAGTTCTCGGCCGTGGCGGCCTGGCCGATCTCCGCCATTTGCACGCCGAGCCGCTCGCGGCCGCCGTTGTAGACCGGCTGCGTGAGCGTCACGGCCGCCCGGTAATTCTCGGTCGACCCCGGACGGTTCAGCGTCGTCGTGTTGAAATCCGCCGCCGTGAATCGCCCCTGGTTGAGCAGCAGCCCGAAAGCCTGGGCGGGATTGTTGGTATTGGTGAACGTCTCCGTGACGTCCACTTTGGGCAGGTAGGCTCCACCGGCAATCGCTCGTTGGGCGTCGGAGGCCCGGAGGTCCTGCCGGGAGGCTTTGAGCACCGGGCTGCGCTGCTGCGCGAGGGAGAGCGCCGCCTGGAGCGTGAGAATTTGTTCGGCATAGGCGACAAGGGAGGAGCCGACCGTGATCGCGAGGGCGAGCCCGATCGCGAGCAGGCATTGTGGATGCACCTGAGGGAAGTTCGACATGACGCCCTCCTTTGCGCCCGTCCGGGCAGCGACGAACGATGCGGTATAGAGCTCACCCGCGAGAAAAAGATTCGCCGATTACGCTCTGTCTTACGCTAAGGCCGGCAGCAAGTAAAGAAAATGCGTGATATTTTGCGGAGTTGAGATGGATGTGACGGCGAAGACTTCGCCCCCAGACAGAGCGCCCCAGGACCCCAGGACGGACTCGACGCCAGCGGCCGCTGACGCACAGCCTCCTCAACACCCTTACTTGTTGCGGACCAGCATGCGGATGGGGGTTCCCTGGAAGTCGTAGGTCTCACGGAGGCGGTTTTCGAGGAATCGAAGATAGGACTTGCCGATGTTTTCGGGTCGTCCCACAAACAGGGCGAAGGCCGGTGGTTTGGTCGCGACCTGAGTCATGAATACCGAGCGCGTCGCTTTGCTCGGCTTCCCCTTGGGGACCGGCAAGGGATGCGTTCCGACGACCGTCTGCAAGAACTTATTCAGCGGACCGGTCGTCACGCGGGTCGTAAACGCGGTCACGACCCGATCGAGTGCCGGAAAGAATTCCGTCAGGAGATCCGGTTTGAGCGCAGATCCGTACAGCACCGGCGCCCAGGGGAGAAAGGCCAGTTTCCGCTGCAGCTCCAGCTCGAACTTCTGGCGCGCGGCCGGGCCATCCTCGTGCAGGTCCCACTTGTTAACCAGCACCATGCAGGCCCGGCCCTGTCGGAGCGCGAGACCCGCAATCTTCGTGTCCTGTTCCGTGATGCCTTCCACCGCATCCAGCAACAGCACGGCCACATCCGACCGGCCCATCGCCCGCATGGCCCGGAGCACGCTGTACCCTTCGATGCCCCGCTCGATCTTGCCGCGACGTCGGATGCCGGCCGTGTCGGTGAACAGATAGGTTCGCCCCCGGGCGGTCACCAGGGTGTCGATCGCATCGCGGGTGGTGCCTGGCACATCACTGACGACGACTCGTGGTTCGCCGGCCAGCGTATTGATGAACGTCGATTTGCCCACGTTGGGCCGGCCGACGATGGCGATCCGCGGCGGCTCGGCCACCGCCCCCTCGCCCGGCGCCTCGGGCAGCAGGGGCCAGACGGCATCCAGGAGATCGTCCACGCCGATCCCGTGTTCGGCGGAGACGGCATAGAGCTGCTCGTGGCCGATCCGGTAGAAGTCGGCCAGCAGGGACTCGACTTTCGGCGTGTCGATCTTATTGACGGCCACAAAGACCGGCTTCTCGACCTTTCGCAAGAGCGCGACAAGGTCCTGATCGGCCGGTGTCAGACCGGATCGTCCGTCGACCAGCAGAATGAGGACATCGGCCTCCGCCATCGCGATTTGGGATTGTTGCTTGATCAGCGCCAGCATCCCCTCGGTAGCCGTGGGATCGAGCCCCCCGGTGTCGACCAGGCGGAACGGCCGCCCCCGGTACTCCCCGTCCGCATAGTGCCGATCGCGGGTCACCCCGGGCACATCGTCCACGATGGCCGCCCTCGTGCCGAGCATGCGGTTGAAGAGCGTGGATTTCCCCACGTTCGGCCGGCCGATGATGGCGACCAGCGGAAGAGCTGACGGCTGATGGTCGATGGCCGATGGCTTGGAAGACATAGACTTTGAGCGAAAAATGCGATTGTCTTGACCGAAGGGACCGTAGCATAGGGAGTTTCGGAAAGACAACGGCCCTCGTGTTCCGGTGTCCTCTTCGCTATACTTCTTTCCATGACTCGTCACGCATCACCCGTCACCCATCACGGCTTTTCCTGGGACCTCGTGGACGACGTCCTGCTCGACATGGACGGGACCTTGCTCGACCGCCACTTCGATAATTTCTTCTTCGAAGAGGAGTTGCCGCGACGCTACGCCGCCCGGCATGGACTGGCCTTTGAGGAGGCGCGGGATCGTCTGATGGGCATGTACCGCTCAGTCGAGGGCGAGCTGGATTGGACGAATCTGCAGTATTGGACGGAGCGGATCGGGATCGACGTCGTGGCGATGACGAAGGAACTCGACCATATGATCGACTTTCTGCCCCATGCCGAGCTGTTTCTTCAACATCTGAGCTCGCTCGGGAAACGGGTGGTCATTGTGACGAATGCGCACAGGGCGGGGGTTGAGATCAAGCGGGCGAAGACCGGCGTCGATCGTTACGTCACGCGGATCGTCGACGCCTTTGAAGTCGGTCATCTCAAGATGCGCGCCGAGTATTGGCCGATCTGCCAAGGTCTCCTCGGTTTCAACCCGGCGCGCGCGCTCTATGTCGACGACGATGAAGCCTGTCTGGACGCCGCACGAGCGTATGGCATCGGCCACCTCTTCCACAGTGCAAAGTCCAGCACCCGGTTGCCCCCCCAGGCTTCGTCGCGGTTTCGCTCCATCGAGTGCTTTACAGAATTGATTTCGGCCTGTCCCTCTCGCCCTGTCCCCCGCCGCCGTTCGGCCTAAAATTCCTCTGCCGCCCGATCCAGATCGTCGAGTCCCACGAGCGAGGAGACGAGCGGACTCGTCGGATCGTCGTTGAAGGGCTGCTGGAAATGCAGCACGCCCAGGTTCCTGGTGACCAGTTTCTGCAGTCGGCAGAGACCGATCGCGCGATCGGTCGCATCCAGCCCGAACCAATCGCCGTGGGGCAGATGGGTCTCCCAAAAGCCGGGATCGAGCCGGGCGGTGGAGACCACGGCCACTCGCGGCCTCACCGATCTGGTGTTGAACGCAAAGGGCCATTCCTGGTTTTCCAGGTAGATATCGTCCGCCGTCAGGGCAATGAGCGTCGCATGTGAGTCGGCCACCAGATCGCCGTACTGTTGTTGCACCAGGGCGAGCAGGCGTTGCCCCATCAACTGCCCGCGCTGAGGGTCCCGGAGCCCGTCCGCCAGAGTCAGGCGGGGCAAGCGGTCGATCGTCACGCCGTACTTGTCGCGATAGTAGTCCGTGAGCGCCTGGACCGAGCGATCCGGAAAATCGCCGAGGGGCACAAGGTAGACAAAGCCCCGGCCCTCCGGCACCCAATGCGCGCGGACGGACGGGTCGCCGCAGTTGGGCGAGGGGTGATGGTGGAGCGTGACCGCCACACACAGGCCCACCGAGAGGGCGCCGACCAGGGCAAGACGCCGGGCCGCCTTCCGGCCGGACGACAGCCACGCCGGCCTCGGCTTCGCGAGGGTGTTCGGCGGCTGGTGCACACGCGTGGTGCGCGTGAAGATCCGTGCCTGGTGAACCCGCCGGAGCGCCTTGACCATGCCACCCTTGCCCGAGCCGTGCAGGATCAGCTTCTGCGTCGCGTCGTCCAGCATTTCCCACGGCGCCTCGGGGTCGAAGCCGTAGTGCTCCGCGAGCGCGATCAGCATCGAGTAGTAGAAGTGGTTGCGCCGGTCCCAGCCGCGGATGGCGCCGCCGGCGAGCGACAGGTTCGGGTGCGCCACCACGCGGCGCGGGTCGAAGAACTCCACCTCGCCCAGGCCGTCGCACCTCGGGCAGGCGCCCATCGGGTTGTTGAAGGAAAACAGGCGCGGCTCGAGCTCGGCGAGCGCGTAGTCGCACTTCGGGCAGGAGAACTTCGACGAGAAAAGCGTTTCTTTCTTGTTCTCCAGATCAAGAACAATTGCCTTGCCGTCGGCATGCCGCAGCGCGGTCTCGAAGGATTCGGCGAGGCGTTGCTTGTATTCCGCCTTGGCGCTCAGCCGGTCTACCACCACTTCCACCGTGTGCTTGGAGTGCTTCGCGAGGCGCGGCGCGGCGTCGAGTTCGTGCACCTTGCCGTCCA
>SWDL01000012.1 GCA_005116795.1 Nitrospira sp.
TGACGAATGAGAAGGTCGGCTGGCTCCTCGCCGGCGTGTTCAGTTCCTCCTGATAATACAGATCCCGTTGGGTGCGCAGCCCCCAGAATAACATCGCCGGTCTGGGATCAGGACGCTCCGCGTTCGCCAGCAGCATGGACCGGATCGGGGCAATGCCCGTGCCAGTGGCCACGAACAGAAGTTCGCGTCCGGGATCCTCCCGCAAATAGAAGTGGCCCGCCGGTCCTTTGAAATGCGTGGGCTCCCCTTCTTTCAGACTGAAGAGAAAGGTGGAACCGGGCCCGCCTGGCACAAGATTGAACAGCAGCGTGAGCAGGCCTGGACGGCCGGGCGAGGACGCGATCGAGTAGGGACGGGGCACCGGGCGGCCGGTTTGTGGATTCGGCACCTCGAACGAGATGAACTGGCCGGCCTTGAAGCTGATGGTTGTCGGTTCGAGTAGACGAAGATCGAGTTGACGCACGTCGTGCGTGAGATCCTTGATCGACTCGCCCTGCGCGGGATATGTCTCGATCGGCATGATCTGGTTCCCGCGCCGCTTGCGCCTCTGTGGCTTTCACAGTGTACCGCACGAGGAAGTGAGAAAGGAGAGCCGATAGCGGGGATTATGAGCGCATGACTGCTGGCGTAAAGCTGGGGATGCTCTTACGATGCGGGCTGCGTCTCAAGCTGATACCCCTGAGGATTCGCACTCTGCCAGCGCCAGGCATCCGCACACATCGCACTCAGCCCGCGCTCGGCACGCCACCCCAGCCTGTCGTAGGCGAGTTTAGGCTCCGCGTAGCAGGCTGCGACATCGCCTGGTCGCCGCGGGGCAATCTTGTATGGGACCGACCGCCCTGATGCTTGTTCAAACGCGCGTACAATTTCCAGGACGCTGTACCCCGTGCCCGTCCCCAGATTCACGGTCAGACAGGTGTCCGGCTCCTGGACTCGCGCCAAGGCCTCGAGGGCTTGGAGATGTCCCACCGCCAAGTCCACCACATGGATGTAATCCCGGACGCCGGTCCCGTCGGGCGTCGGGTAATCATTCCCCCATATGTTCAGGTGCTCCCGTCGCCCCACAGCCACTTGCGCCACAAACGGCAGCAGATTGTTGGGGATGCCCTGCGGATCCTCGCCGATCAGGCCGCTGGCATGCGCCCCCACCGGATTGAAGTACCGCAGAATGCCCAGCCGCCAAGATGGATTGCTGCGATGCAGATCGCGCAACATCTCCTCGATCACCAGCTTCGTGCGCCCATAAGGATTCGTCGCCGAGAGCGGATGGTCTTCGGTCAACGGGAGTCGCTGAGGATTGCCGTACACGGTCGCCGACGAGCTGAACACCAAGGTTTTCACCCTACACTCGCCCATGGCCTCCAGGAGACGCAGGGTGCCGACCACATTGTTGTCGTAGTACACGAGCGGCTGTTCCACCGACTCGCCGACCGCTTTCAAACCCGCAAAATGGATCACCGCGCCGGCTCCGCTCTCGCACAGCGCCCTCACCAGGGTCGCCCGGTCGCGACAATCGCCTCGCACCACACGCAGGGGCTTGCCGGTGATGCGCTGCACCCGAACCAAGGACTCAGGATGGCTATTGCAGAAGTTATCGAACACCGTCACCTCGTACCCGGCGTTCAACAGCTCCACGCAGGTATGCGACCCGATGTACCCCGCTCCACCCGTGACCAGGATCATTCTGCTGCTCCAAACTTCTTGATATCTTCTTTCTCTGGGGCGGCCTATCTTGCCCCCCCCGGACTTCAAGATCTCACATTCTTAGTAAATGGTGAGGCGAGGGCGGGGGAACTTTCGACTGCGTCCGTCGAGCGAGGCCTTCTGAGGGCGCGCGCTCCGGGAGCAGGGGAGCAGCATGGGTGTCATTCCCACCCTTCCCCCTTCGACCGATTGACTTCCCCCACCCCACGCCCCTAGAATCTTGCTGGCCTCACGTCTACTTTCACCCTAGAGGTTCCCTCCCCCCGTGCCTGACCAATTCGTCCATCTCCACCTGCATACGCAATACAGCCTGCTCGACGGCGCGAACCAGCTTGATCCGCTGGTCCGCCAAATCCGGGACTTCGGTCAGCCGGCCGTGGCCATCACCGACC
>SWDL01000013.1 GCA_005116795.1 Nitrospira sp.
ACGCCGTCACCCACACCGCCCCCTCCTCTCGTGTGATCCAGACATGACTCCCGACCTCCCGGTACGCGGTCAGCACAGACGCCACCGGATGGCCATAGGGATTGTGCGGGCCTACCGACACGACGGCGTCACCGGCATGCACCAGGCGAATCCACTCGTCATGCAAGGAGCTGAGCGCCCCATGATGCGGCACCTTCAGGACCTCCGACTGCAGCGCGTCGCCGTGATCGAGCAGTCGCTGCATGGCCTTCGATTCAATATCGGCGGCGAAGAGAAAGGTATGCGCGCCACAGACAAGTCGCGTGACGACGGACAGATTGTTCAGCGTGCTCCCGTCCCGACGCACCTCCGTGTCTGGGCCATGGCGGCCGTCCGCCGGACCATTCTCCGCCCGCGGTGGGTTCAGCACGACCATCCGGCAGCTCGGGGATTCCGCGAGCACCAGCCCTGCTTCGGCGCGTTCTTCCGGTATGCCTTTGGCGCGCAACTCATCCCGCAGCCGTTGATGAAATCTCTCCTCCCGGTCGATCCCGTTTCCCCAGTACCGGCCCAGCGCAAATTTGCGCGCCACCGACGTCAGGCCGCCGACATGATCCAATTGGGGATGCGTCCCGATCAGATGATCCAGATGCCGGATCCCCCGGTCCCACAGATAGGGCCCCACGACGGCGCGGCCGAGATCCAGGGAATCATAGGACGAGCCACCGTCGATCAAGATGGTCTGCCCTTCCGGGAACTCCACCACGGCGGCATCGCCCTGCCCGACGTCCAGAAACGTGACCCGAACCACGGATGAGTCCTGCGCCCACCGCGGAGACCAGGTCCACCAGCCCAGCATGAGCGCCAGCGCCGTGACCAACGGAATCGTTGCGCTCCGGGCCAGCCGCTGCCGGCCGACGAGTAGCACCAGCAAGGCCCCATAGAAGAGGACCATCATCGGCACGGCGGGCGAAGCCACATGCCATTCAGCGCCGGGAATTCGCGCGAACAGGTGCACGAGACCGATGAACCCGTCACCCATCATCTGATTGAGGGCCGCAGCCGGCAGCGCGTCTCCACCGACGACCAGCCCCCACACCGCGGAGGCCAATCCCAGGGGAACGACGACGAATCCCGCAAAGGGAATGATGATGAGATTGGCCACGAGCCCCAGCCAGGCGATCTGATTGAAGTACAGCGCCACCAAGGGCGCCGTGGCCAGGGTCACGCTGCCGGTGACCACCGAATACCCGGCGAGCCAGGTGCGCAGGCGATGGTGGATCGACCACCCGCCTTCCGGAGGGAGATCCGGCTCAGACTGCGCGAGCGGCAGCGCCAATCCGATCGCCAGCACCGACAGAAACGACAACTGGAAGGAGATGTCGAAGAGCGCCGCCGGGTCGTGCAGCAGAATCGCCAGGGCCGCGGTGCAGAGCGTGACCAGCACCGGATTGGGACGCCCCAACCAGAGCGCCCAGAGCAACAGCATGATCATCAACCAGGATCGCACCGTGGCCACTTCATACCCGGCCAGCAACGTGTAGAAGGTCACGGGAGGGACCGTCAGCACCGCGGCAAGACGCGTCGGCGTGATTCGCCGCGACAGGATCAAGAGCCAACGCGACGGCAGAAGGCGGGAGGCCCCCCTGATCGCCCAAAAGCAGAGCATGGCGATCAGCCCGAGATGCGAACCGGAAATCGAAAGAATGTGTACCGTGCCGGTCGCCATGTAGAGATCCCGAGCCTCCGGCGTCACGTAGCCGGACTGCCCAAGGATCATCCCGAGGTACACACCCGCGGCCGACTCGTCCAGCGAATGGAGCGCACTGACGCGCAACCGTTCCCGCCAGCGCTCCACGATCCGCCACGGAGTCCACCATGACGGCGTCGCCGGCTGGTCCACCAGCGCGACGTGCCCGGGTCCGGTCACGGAGATCACCGCCTCGATGCCTTGTTGCTCTAAGTACGCTCCGTAATCGAATCCCCCCGGATTCTTGAATCCGCTCGGAGCCCGGAGCTTGCCTGTCAGCACGACGCGATCTCCGAGCAGAAATGCCGCATCGGGTTCACGCCACGTGACCCTCACGCGATCGAGCCCCGCGGGCTGAAGGCCATCGGGTCCGAACCGGCAATCGGTCAAGACCAGGACGGCTCGGCCCGGGAACCGGCGGACCGGTTGCCGCACGACCCCTGTGAGCCTGACGGGCGTATCAGTGAACAACCGGGAGCCCTCGACGGTCGGCGCCGGGTGGCTGCTGATCGTCCAATACAGCAGTCCGACCAGCCCTGCCAGAAAGGCCGCGTGGCCGATCGAACGGTCCAGTGCGCCGCGATGTTCCAAGACCGTGATCGTGACGGCAGAGAGGAGGAGCAGGCCGGTGACCGTGAGCGGAAGAAAGGGGGCATACGAGCCCAAGAGCAGCCCTGCAAGAAATCCCAGGGTCAACGCAGGCAACATACCGGGCACTGCACGAGTGATCGAGGACAGCCGCTGAGAGGATACCAGAGGGGCATGCGGGACGGGAAGGGGGCTCCGCCGGCCACCGCCGGCGGAGCCATCGCTCAGGGCAGACAGCTCCGGACCACGCAGGCAAGATCTTCCGCCACGCCTTGAATCTCGCGTTGGTCCCGGCCCTCCACCATAATGCGCAGAAGCGGTTCGGTGCCGGAATACCGGACGAGGACACGCCCCGTGCCGTTGAGCGTGGCTTCCGCCTTCTGAATCGCCTGCTGGAGCTCCGGAATCCCCTGCAAGTCCGGCTTGCTCCGGACCTTCACGCCCAAAAGGACTTGGGGCGTCGGCGTCATGCACATGGCCAGCTTGGACAACGGTTGGCCGCTCCGTTTCATCAACTTGAGGACTTGCAGCCCTGAGATCAAGCCGTCGCCGGTCGTATTGAAGTCCAGGAAAATCAGGTGGCCCGACTGTTCCCCGCCCACGTTGTAGCCTTCCGCCAACATGCGTTCGAGCAGGTATCGATCCCCCACCGGCGTACGGATCAGCGTGAGGCCGGCTTGCGCCAACGCCAGCTCCATGCCGAAGTTACTCATCACCGTGCCGACCACCGTCTTCTTCTTCAGCATCCCGCGCTCATGGAGATCCAGTGCGAGCATGGTCACGACATGGTCGCCGTCCACCACCCGGCCCTGCTCGTCGACAAAGATGGTCCGGTCGGCATCGCCGTCATGCGCCATCCCGATATGCGCCCCCTGCGTCAGGACTTCGCGCTGCAGTCGCTCCGGATGCATGGCCCCGCACTCGGCGTTGATGTTCGTCCCGTTCGGCTCGTTGCCGATGACCCGGACCGTGGCGCCCAGTTCACGCAGAACCTTCGGGGTGACTTTGTACGCCGCGCCGTTGGCACAGTCCACGACGATGTTGAGACCCTGCAGGTCGAGATCCCGTGGAATCGACCGCTTCACATATTCGATGTAGCGGCCTTCCGCATCGTCGATGCGAAAGGCCTTCCCGATGTCATCGGCGGTCGGACGCAGGTGCTCGATGGCGCCGGAGGAGAGCAAGGCCTCCATCCGGAGCTCGAACTCATCGGGCAGCTTGAATCCATCGTTGGAGAAAAACTTGATGCCGTTATCCTGATAGGGATTATGCGACGCCGAGATCATGACGCCGGCATCGGCCCGGAGGCTCCGCGTCAGAAACGCGATGGCGGGCGTCGGGAGCGGGCCCACCAGGAGCACATCCACGCCCATGGAGCAGATGCCCGACGTCAACGCCGACTCGAGCATGTACCCCGACAAGCGCGTGTCTTTGCCGATAACGATCTGGTGGCGTCCCGACCGCACCTTGAACAGATGGGCCGCCGCACGCCCCAATTTCATGGTGGTTTCACTGGTCATCGGCTCGAGATTGGCCACGCCG
>SWDL01000014.1 GCA_005116795.1 Nitrospira sp.
TTCATACAAGTCCTTGGCCAGCATCCGGGCTTGCTCCTGACCCGGGGCTTCCCCATGATGGCGGGCCACTTGATACCGGAATTTCTCGAGCAGGACCCGTGGGTCCTTCACCCAGCCATAATGGTAGATCGTGCCGCCCGACGGCCGGACGCGATCCCGATGCACGCTTTGCAGATAGCCCTGATCGGCCTTGCGCCAAAAACCGACGGCATCGCCGCACGACTCCACCTGTCCGTCATTTCGAATAATCCGGACGGCGCGATGATAGAACCAGGGATTACAGGACCAGTAATCGCCATAAAAATGTAGGTACCGAAAGGTGAGCCCGAGCACCGAAAGGTTGCCGAGCTCTTGTTCCATCGCACGGCGAATCGCCGCATGATCGGCTTCATGAAGCACCTCGTCGGCCTGGAGATAGAGCGCCCAATCCCCTGTGCAGTGTGACAGCGCGATGTTGGATTGCACTGAGAACAACAGCCCGTCCTTCTTCATCGCATCGTCCCAGTACGACTCGACGATCCGGACCTTGTCCGATCCGATCGAGCGGATCAACTCGATGGTCCCGTCGTCCGACTGCCCCACGTTCACGACGAACTCATCCACGAGGGGAAGCGCCGAGGTAATCACCTCGACGATCGGGTAATCAAACTTGACGGCGTTTCGACAGATGGAAAACCCGCTGACTTTCATAGGCCGAAATTGCTCATTGCACCATTTAACGATTGTTTCATTGCCTCAGTCCGGCCCATCATCCAATCTCACAATGATTCAAATGATTCAATGAATCAATTCCGTTTCGTGAGTTCCCACAACTTGGCGTACTTGATGAAGGTGTAATAGGCATAGAGCCCCGAGAGAATCAGTCCCGGCGTCCCATCCAAGAACCCGCCCCGTCCGAGATACATCTTGCAGAAGGTGAACGTCGGATGGGTAAACAACTGGTGCGGGCTGAAGCGCCGACCTCGCTTGACCATCCGCTCCGCCATCAGGCCACTATACCGATCCATCTTCGCCAGGTAGTGGTCGACGTCCCGAAAGGGATACTGGAGGACATGCTCCCGGAGATAGCCGGCCTGCCCATTCAATTCGAACCCCTCATGAACGGCTTCCTCGCGGTAGCGTAGCCGGCTCTTCCGAAATAACTGAGGCTGCCGATAGTCCGGATACCAGCCGCAATGTCGAATCTGCCGTCCGAGAAAGTAGTTGCGTCTCGGGACAAAATACGCGTCGGCCTTGGGTCCCTCATCCAACACACGACGGATTTCATCTCGAATTTCAGGCGTCGCCCGCTCGTCGGTATCCAGACTGAAGATCCACTCGTGAGTCGCGTGCGCGACCGCCTCGTTGCGCAGCCGCCCAAACCCATGGAACTCGTGCTGAAAGACCTTATCGGTATACTCCTGGCTGATCTTCGCCGTCGCATCCGTGCTGTGAGAATCCACCACGATGAGTTCATCGACCCATCGAAGGCTCTCCAGGCAGGGCCGCATGTTCGGCTCATCATTGTACGCAATCACATAGGCGGAGACCTTGGTCTGGTTCATCTGGTGTGTTTGGTTCATCTGGTTGATCTTGTTCCTCTGGTTCTCCGGATAACCGATCACACCGGATCAACGAGATCAACCACACAAACCTGGCTGCTAGATATGCTGGACTGTCACCGATTCAGCGGACGTCAGCACAGATTGGATTCTGTCCACCACACTCTCCGCCGTCATTCGATCGAGGCAATCCCAATAGGGACAGGCCTCATAAATGCACTTCTCGCAGGTCGGCACGTCAGGGCGCAAGACC
>SWDL01000015.1 GCA_005116795.1 Nitrospira sp.
TCCTCACACGCTGCGCTACGGCTCCGTCAAAGACAATGTCCATGATCTGCGCGTCTGCCTGTCCTCCGGCGAATGGCTGGCGGCCAAGCCCTATGCCGTGATCGATTCGCAGTTCGGCGGGTTGCTCCAGGCGCACCCCTCGATCCAGACGCTCTGGGGACTGATTCAAAATCAGGCCGAGCTCATCCGGGCGAAGCAGCCTCTCGTGAGCAAGAACAGTTGCGGCTATAACCTCTTTGCGCTGGCCGACGGATGGCGTCGGGGCGTCTGCGATCTCCCACGCCTCTTCATCGGCAGCGAAGGCACGCTGGGCGTCATGAGCGAAGCCCGGCTGCAACTGGTCCTACGGCCCAAGGCCAGCGCCACCGGCTTGGTGCACTTCCGTCGGCTGGAGGACGTGGGGGATGCGGTGGCCGAGTTAGTCGGTCTTCATCCCAGCGCCTTGGAAGTGATGGACGGCAATACGCTGAATCTCATCGGTCGTCCCGAGCACGGCATCCCCACTGAGGCGGCGGCGACCTTGCTGGTCGAACTCGACGAGGACGACGATCCGCGGCGCATTCAGGAGACGGCCGACCGGATGGCCGCGATCTGTCGTCGCTACCGGCTGGCCGCCGAACCGGTCTTGGCCTATGAGCGTGAACAGCGCGACGCGCTCTGGAAGGCCCGTAAGGCCCTCTATCCCACGCTCTATCGCTATGATGCCAAGAAGAAACCGATCAACTACGTCGATGACGTGGTGGTGCGCGCCGAACGAATCGGCGAGCTCATCCGCTATTTGGAAGAGATCTTCGGCTCCCGGCAGGTGCCGGTGGCCATCTTCGGGCACATCGGGAACGGCAATGCCCATGTCGTGCCGCTGCTGGACGTCAATGATCGGGGCGACTTCGCCAAGATGGTCGAGACCTACCATGCCATTTACGAGACGGTCTTGACGCGATTTCATGGATCGATCTGCGGCGAGCACGGCGACGGGCGGGTGCGGGCTGAATTTGTCCGACGGATGTTCGGGGACGAGCTCTATGACCTGTTTATGCGGGTGAAGCGGGGGTTTGACCCGACCGGCGTGCTGAATCCCGGGGTCAAGCTGAGCGATACGCCCTTTACCGAGCACATCGACTACACCAGGCTGTCCAAATCCTGCGCGACTTGCGCCAAGTGCAATTCGGTCTGTCCGGTGTATGACGTCTTTCAGTCCGAAGACATGAGTTCGCGGGGCTGGTACGAGATCGTCACGGCCAAGGACTATAGCTACCTGGAGTCCAAGCGGGTGGTAGAGGCCTGTCTGAACTGCAAGTCCTGCCGGACGATTTGCCCGGCTGGGGTCGACGTCTCGGATCTCATTCTCCAGAAACGCGCCGAGCACCCGAACCGCCTGGCAGGCTGGATCTTCCGCGTACAGGCGCACACCGCCGTCTTTGAGCTCTTGCTCAAGCTGGCCGCCCGAACCCAATGGATCTGGGATCGCCCGCTGATTCGCGGAGTCATGGAGGTCGTCACCAGGCCGATGCTCAAGATGCTCGCACCCTCGGCGCGGCTTCCCTGGGACCTTGTCTTGCCCCGCCTCGCCCCCAGGCGCCTGAGGGAGCGCCATCCAGAGCTGACACAACCCGTATCGACAGGAAGCAAGCCCCGCGTGGCCTATTTCCACGGATGTGCCGCCAACTACTTTGACGATGGGGTCGGGGATGCGGTGATTGATGTGCTGAAGGCCCATGGCATCGAGCCGGAGCTGCCACCGCAACGCTGCTCCGGGACGCCGATCGAGACCTATGGGCATGTTGAACTGGCCAAAGAGGGGGCCAGATTTAACCTGAAGTCGCTGGAATCCTATGACATCGTCGTGACCGGTTGTGCTTCTTGCACTCTCATGCTCAAGGATTACACGAAGTTCTTCACAGAAGGCCATGATAAACAGGCTGCCGAGAGCCTTGCCAAACGGGTCAAGCACCTGTCGGAAGTAGTGGTCGACAAGGCGCGCGCGTCAGGGTCACCCGCCTCAACCGTTGGGAAGAAGCGGGTCACGTACCATTCATCCTGTCATCTTCGGGCGGCGGGGGTGACCAAGGAACCGCGTCAGGTCCTCGCCGACTTGCCCGGCGTGACCCTGGTTGAGATGCAGGATGCCGATCGCTGTGCGGGAGGAGCAGGGACCTATCTGGTGAAGGACTACGAGACCTCCTGCGCGATCTTCGAACGAAAACGGCGCGCCATCCAGGAAAGCGGGGCCGAGGTCGTCGCGACGAGCTGTCCGGCCTGCATGATCCAACTCAAGAATGGGCTACGCGGTCAGGCCGAGGTCAAACATGTGGCGCAACTGCTTCAAGAGGCCTATGCCGCCGGCAGTCGAGGTCCCGCGGAGTCCGCATGACGATCAGGAAGGCGGACTGGATCGTGGCCGGCGCCGCCCTCATAGTCGTCATCGGGGTGGCGATGCTTCCGTCGCCGCGCGATCGCAATCCGATGATCCCGACCGATCCCGAACACCAGGCCGTCACCGTGGAGAACACCTGCCTGAACTG
>SWDL01000016.1 GCA_005116795.1 Nitrospira sp.
GGCGCCCTCGGCGACCGGGGTCTGCTCCAACAGGAAGCGCGGCGCGTCTTTCTCGATGGACGTGACCTCCACCTCGATGACATCCCCTGGCTTCAGGAGCGTCTTGACGTTCGGCACCAGGACATAGTCTTTCAACGGATCCCGTCCCCGCAGGCGGCGCTTGGCCCAGGCCATGTCGTCGAAGGAGAGCGTGCCCTCCTGGCCCGACGCGATGATCACGAAGTGATCCTTTCCCACTTTCGTGACGACGCCCTTCAGGCGATCGCCCGGCTGGAGCGGGGTGGCGGGGGGGGATCCTGGATCAGTCGACAGGGTGGCCAAGTCTTGCGTTCCGACCGGGCCACGCCACCCCTGCCGCTTGTCGATCGCTCTGAGTCCGGTCCGGATCGCGCGTTCTGCGGTCTGTTGCCATTCGGCGTTCAACGTGGTGTACACCTCGAGCCCGCCCTTATAGACTCTGGTTTCACCGTAGCGCGCTATCACGTGCTGTCGCACGTACTCCATGAAGTGAGGGGCAAGCTGTTCCGCGCCCGGGTGGCGCAGCACAATCTCCTGGGCGACGGCGGTCTCCCGTGCTTCCGCGGTGATGAACTGTTCTTCTTCCATGCGACTGAGCACGTGCTCTTGCCGCTTCTTGGCCCGGTCGAGATGCTTGTAGGGGGAATAGTTGTTCGGTGATTTCGGCAGGCCGGCCAGCAGGGCCGATTCGGCCAGATTCAGCTCGGCCATGTCTTTACCAAAATACGTTTGAGCGGCTGCGCCGACACCGTACGCGCCTTGGCCGAAGTAGATCTGATTGAGATACATTTCCAAGATTTGTTCCTTGCCCAGGACCAGCTCCATCTTGTAGGCCAGCACCAGTTCGCGCAACTTGCGGGCATAGGTGCGTTCGGACGACAGGAACAGCGACCGGGCCAACTGTTGCGTGATCGTGCTCGCGCCTTCCACGCGGCCGCCGCGGCGCAGATTGGTCCAGGCGGCTCGGAGGATGCCGATGATATCGAGCCCCGGATGCTCAAAGAATCGGGAATCTTCGACGGCGATGACCGCGTTTTTCAGGGACGCCGGCATGTCGTTCAGCGGGGTGAGGATCCGTCGCTCCACGTAGAACTGACCGACCACCTGCCGGTCGTCTGAATAGACCCGGGTGACGAGGCTGGGCTGATATTCCTGGAGTGAATCCAGGGGGGGGATGTCTTTGGCCACGTACCAGAGGGCCGCGGCGGTTGCTCCCGCGGCAAGGCCGAAGAGCACAATTCCGGCGAGCAGGGCATAGTGCCACCAGGGCCGTCGGCGCCGGTACGGAACCGGCCGGTGTCCCAGTCTACGAAGTACGGGCATGAGGCCTGATTGACTCCCTTTGGGATGTTGAAGACAGGGGGGGTAAGTCACTACGATACAACGCGAGGGGGGGAAACACAAGCGTGGGCTCTGTGCGTCGAGGTGTCAAAAACAGCGGCCAGGGCTTGTGCTGAGGCGCATGCTTCCCCTATGATAGTGGGCAGTCGCACGGTTGACTGGCCCCCCGCCTTTTTCATCCGAGCACCAAGCCAATAGAATGAGCCGGAGGATGTAGGAACGATGACGAACTCTGCCAAGGCACAAAAAATCGCGCCAGCTCGATTGCGGCACATCACCGATCGCGCTCACGCGCTCTGGCCCCGGATTCCACACGACGAGCGCACGGCTATTGGAGGATCGCAACCGAATCCGGCGCCCGAGCGTTGGATCAAGGAGCGCATAGTCGCCGCGCGCATCGACGTACACGCGATCGCACTCGCCATCGAGTTGCCAGCGCTCGCGCTGCACGCAGCGTGAGA
>SWDL01000159.1 GCA_005116795.1 Nitrospira sp.
CGCTCTTCCGATCTCGACCTTTGTCGCGATTTACGGCGACCAGGCCAAATCGCTGCCGCCGGCGACTCTGATCCTCATGAATCTGGTGAAAGTCATCCAGGGATGGTTTCCGCTCTTCTTGCTGGGGGCTGTGGCCGGGGCGATGGCCTTCCGATACTGGTATCGGAGTGAGTTGGGACGGCCTGTCTGGGATCGATGGCTCCTCGCGCTGCCCGGCTTAGGGGCGCTGCTGACCAGGCATTACACCATCCAGCTCACCAGGACGCTGGCAACGGTGTTGGCCGGGGGCATTCCGCTGCTGGAAGCCCTGCACATCGCCAAGGGCTCGGTCACCAACCGTGAAGTGTCGGATGCGCTCGGCGGGGCCGTCGATCGGGTCAGGAGCGGGGAAACCTTGGCCGCCTCATTGGCCGACGTGAAGACCATTCCGGCAATGGCGCTGGAAATGATCGCGGTGGGGGAAGAAACGGGCTCCTTGGAGACGATGCTGCGCGACGTGGCTGAGTTTTATGAATCCGAATTGGATATGCGGCTCAGCCAGTTGACGACCTGGATCGAACCGGTGCTGATCCTGGTCATGGGACTGTTCGTCGGGACGATCGTCGTCATCATGTACCTGCCGGTGTTCCAAATGGCCGGGACCGTCCAATAGGGGAACGCCATGTCACGCGCCACCGTCCGTAAACGTCTGAGCGAAGTCCTGGTCTCCCAGGGACTGCTGACCCATGAAGCCGTCGAGGAAGCCTTGGCCCGGATGAGCCCCGCGCAAACCTCTCTCGGCGATCTGCTGCTGCAAGATCACGCCCTGACGGAAGAACAACTCGGCCGGGCCCTCGCGGAACAATACGGACTGGTGTTCGAGTCGCTCCAGGACTGTCGAGTCAACCCCGACTTTTATCATTCTGTGCCCGTTGAACTCATGCACCGGCACCCCTTTGTCCCGCTGGACGAGTATGACGGGGCGCTCGTGATCGCCGTGCCGGACCCGCACGACCTGCCGTCGCTGGATGAACTGGAGCTGATGCTCAATCGCCCGCTGCTCTTGCGTGTGAGCACCAAGACCTCGATCCAGGCCGCCTTGTCCCGCAGCGAAGGCTCCATGCAGGCGCTGAAGGCGATTGAGGCCGAATACCGCTCCGTCCTGGTCCGAGAAGACGAACGGGGCGACGAAGTCCTCTCGGTCGAGAAGATCACCAAGGACCAGAGCCCCGTCGTCAAACTGGTCGATACGATCTTATTGAGCGCACTGGAGAAGCGGGCCAGCGACATTCACATTGAACCGACGGATCGAGCCGTCCAAGTCCGATTCCGTCTGGACGGCATCCTCATTCCGGCCTTGGAACCGTTGGATATCAAGCTCCACGCGTCTCTGGTCTCCCGTCTGAAAGTCATGTCCGAGCTGGACATCGCCGAGCGGCGGATTCCGCAGGACGGCCGGTTCGGCATCCGCATCGATCGGAAGCGGGTCGACTTTCGCGTCTCCGTGCTGCCCAGTTCATTCGGCGAATCGGTTGTCATCCGGATTCTCGATCGGGAGTCCATCACCGCCGGCGTGAGCGCCCTTCGGCTGGATCGCCTGGGCTTTACCCTGTCGGACCTCAAGCGCTTTCGGCGCGCCATTCACGAACCCTACGGCATGGTGCTGGTCACCGGCCCGACCGGGAGCGGGAAGACCACCACGCTCTATGCCGCCATCACCGAGATCAATACGGTGGAGGATAAGCTCATTACCATCGAGGATCCGGTGGAATATCACCTGCCGGGGGTCGTCCAGATCCAGGTCAATGAAAAAAAGGGGCTGACCTTTGCCCGCGGACTGCGATCGATCCTACGTCATGACCCGGATAAGGTCATGGTCGGCGAAATCCGGGATGCCGAGACGGCGCAGATCGCCATCCAGTCGGCCTTGACCGGCCACCTGGTGTTCACCACCGTCCACGCGAACAACGCCTTCGACGTCATCGGACGGTTCGTGAATATGGGGATCGAGCCCTACAATTTCGTCTCGTCCCTCAATTGTATTCTGGCCCAACGGCTGCTTCGGATGAATTGTCTCAACTGTCGAGAGCAGGTGGCCCTGGACCCTCAAGAAGCCGAGATCTCAGGTCTTGATTTTACCCGCTATAAGACGGTCCCATTCCATCGCGGGCGGGGCTGCGAGGCCTGCCACGGGACGGGCTATCGGGGACGGCAAAACATCACCGAGTTCCTCCACCTGTCCGACGAAATCAAGGAGATGATCCTGGCGCGAAAACCGCCGACAGAGATCCGCCTCCGCGCGGTGGCGGACGGCATGACCAGCATGCGGCAGTCGGCCATGGCGAAGGTCCTGGCGGGCGAAACGACGCTGAAGGAGATCAATCGCGTCAGTGCGGTGGATCCGATCTAGCTGAGGGAACACACTACTGATGTGGCGATCGTTCGGCAACCCAGACTGCGCGCTGAAAATCGGCGTCCAAGGCGCCGCCTGGGTTGACGCGCACCGTGGGATCACCGGTCGCGTGAATCCCCGCTACCACATGGTCGATCTGCCCGCCGGCGCCATCCGTCCGTCACCGATGGAGCCCAACATCGTGGACATGGCGGTCGTCGAATCGCGCCTCCGGGAGCTGATTCTGCCTGAACCAGGCGGGCGGTGGCTGCAACGGCTCGGACTACCCGCGCTCTTGCGCCCGATCTGTCTCGTGCTCCCGGACCTCGCTGTTCGAGTCGGTCTTCTCACCGTCGATGCGTTCCCGGATCGCTTCGCGGAACAGGAGGCCCTCGTTCGCTGGCGGTTGGAGCAGGATCGCCTGTTTCCCATGGCAGGAACCCGCGTGGCCTTCCAGACGTTCGGCCGACACAGCAAGAAGCCGAACGCCCCGCAGACGGTCCTCGCCGTCGTGATCCGGGACCCCATCCTATCTCAGTATGACCAGCTCTGCGAGCGGCTCGGGCTGTCGGTGGTCGACCTGGATATCAGCACGTTCCGACTCTGGAACCTCTGGATCCGAGGAGCCGGGGACGCGGAATCCCAGCAGCCTGACAGTGGGATCGTGTGGCTCAATCTCCTGGACGGTGGGTTCACCATTGCCGTCTTTCAGAGCGGAGCCCCCGTCTTCTTCCGAAACAAACCGCTTCCCTCCGGCAAGGCAACCGAACCACGCCCGAGGATTCCCGCCGAGTACGTGGTCAACGAGCTGACCAGTTCGCTCTTGTACTGCCAGGAACAACAGCCGAAATTGGTCCCGAATCGGCTGGTGCTGGTCGGAGAGGACCTCCCTCCGGGACTCAGCAAGGATATTCTGCAAGCCTGTCGGTTGGAGGTGTTCGAACTGGGCTGGGACAGGGCTGAGTCGCTCGGCTGGTCTCAGGCGAGTGACCACTCACCGCCGGCCGTCCTGGAGGCGGTCGCGGGCCTCGCAGGCGCGGCGTAGAGGACACTCACTGATGATCAAGGGCCGGCCGCCTCTTCACATCAACCTCAGTGCGCGCGTACGTGCGTCCGTGCGTCCGCTGGGCTGGATCCTGCTCGCGCTGTGCCTGGCGCTGGCCGTCGGCATTGTCACGGAAATCCAGCAAGCGGCCTCACTGGCACTGCGCATCGCCGAGATCAGTCCGGCTCTTGCCCGCGTTCGTGATCAGGATCGTCAGCTTCAGGTTGAAAGTGGAAAAGCCGGTGTTGATGTGTCGGATGGGGCGATCAAGCAGTTGCCTGTGCAAGTCGGCTTCGCCAAGCAGCTCGTGGCCAAGCGGACCTTTTCGTGGACGGCGTTCTTGAGCGACCTGGAAGAAGCCGTACCGTCTCGCGTGTCGATCCACTCCATTCGAGTGGAGGCCAAGGCTTCGCTGATCCGTTTGGCGGGGTCGGCCACGTCCCTTCAAGACGTGACGACGTTTGCCCGGCGCCTGGACGATCACCGGAGCTTTGCCGACCCGGCGTTGGTTCAGCATCGCGGGCAAGAGGATGGCCATATCGAGTTCGACCTGACCGTTACCTATACCCCGACACCGAGATCAGGATGAAACAGCTCACGGAACATCTGCGCCGTCTGGCCAAGGAGCCCTACGCGCCGCTCCTTCCATGGGGAGCTTTGGCGACGGCGCTCACGCTGGTCTGGCTCCTCATCCAGTCCCTGCTGGTGGGGCCGGCCCAGGACCGGCTGACTCAATTGGAGAGTGACTGGGGGACGGCCCGTCAAGTGCTCCTCCAGCGCCATGAGGCTCGCCGGACGAAGCAGGAGATGTCCCGGTTCATGAGCGCCTTGCCCACCACGCAGGAATTTGCGCCGTTGGCGCTGGCCATTTCAGAAGAGGCCAAGCGGTATGGCGTCAAGTTGCCCGCCCTGTCCTACCGGCTGGACAAGCCCGAGGCCGGCATGGCGCCCAAGGCGCTCTTCCTGGGAACGGCGACGGGGCGCTACGAAGATCTCCGACGATTCATCTATCATCTTGAAACGTACAAACAACTGTTGTTCATCGAGGACCTGACCGTCCTGCGCACCAATACCAGGTCCGGAGACGCCGTGACGGTCAACATTCAAATCGCGACCTATCTGCGAGGGGGGCCGCCGTCCGGCCCGGCCAAACCGAAGCCGACATGAGCGAACAACAGAAAAAGCTCGTCATGATCGGATTGATGAGCCTCTGCGTGCTGGCCGTGGTCTGGCGTGTCCTGGGCACAGAAGAGCCCGCCCATGTGCCCCTCAAGTACGTCTCCGGCCAACCCGGTCCTCGGGAGGGGAGTGGGGGACAACCGGACAGCGGCCTTCGGCCGGCCGGCGTGGATCAACTCCTGCCGGGCCATGCCAAGGCGACGCATGAGTTCAAGAAACCCAAGAATATTTTCGCTCCCCTCAATATGAGGGAAGAGCAGGCTGAGACAGCGGGCAAGCCTGTCGCGCGTGGGGGAGGTCGGCGACCGCTCGGCTCCTTCGTTCCGCCGAGCGCGGTGGCGGCGCCACCTCCACCTCCACCGTCGCCGGAAGAGCTTGCCGCTCAGGCCGCGCGCGACGAGCTGGGACGATACCGCTATCTGGGCTATCTGAATCGTCAGGGACGCAATCAAGCGGTGCTGGCCAAAGAACAGAAGCTCCACATTGTGTGGACAGGGGAGACGATCGAGGGCCGGGTGATGGTAAAGGCGATCACGTCCACCGCTGTGACGCTGCAAGAGGTCCCCTCGCAGGTGGAACAGATTCTCCAACTTTCATCAGAAGGCGGGTAGAAGTCGGCGTCATCACATGAGTGCCTGTCACGTCCCTCATCGACGCGGAAATCCTGACCGGCGTCAGGGCGTTCGCAGCATCTGCCTGCTGAGCGCGACGTGTCTCATCATCAGCCTTGGACTCATCCCCTGGAGCCATGTCTACGCAGAAGCCTCTCACGAGGCCGGCCCTCCGTCATCACTCAGCGGACCGCCCGTCATCCGTCTCGCCGGCGACGGCCGACTCTCCATCGGAGTTCCGAGAGATCGCCTCGCCTGAACCCCCGCGCCCGCCACGCCCAGACTTC
>SWDL01000017.1 GCA_005116795.1 Nitrospira sp.
CGACGGCCACCATTCTGATCGAGGAGCAGGAAGTGCCGACGGACCTGGTTCGGTCGGCCATCAACAGCTATGCGGATCAGCGCATTCAGACCATCAAGCAACAGGTCATGACGAGGCCGAACCTGTTGAAGATTGCGGACCAATACAAGCTCTACCAGGGTTTGCGCCGGCGTGGGACGACGGAGGATGTGTTGGAACAGATGGTGGACGACATTCGCATCGGCGTGATCAGCGCCGACGTCGTCGACAAGCGGACGCATCAACCGACGAAGGCCACGATCGCCTTTACGCTTTCCTATGACGGGGAGAGCCCGCAGGTCGCGCAGAAGGTGGCCAATGAAGTGACGAGCCTGTTCCTGTCCGAGAATTTGAAAAGCCGCGAACGCAGCGCCCAGGAAACGACCGTGTTTCTGCGCCAGGAGTCGGAGAATCTTGCCGGGCATATCATGGTGTTCGACCAGAAGATTGCGGCCTTCAAGCAAAAGGCCGGTCAAGCCCTTCCGGAGCTGGTTCAGCTCAACATGCAGTTGATGAATCAGGTGGACCGTGAAGTGGTGGATCTCGATCAGCGGATCAATTCGCTGGAAGATCGCCGAAACTATCTGGAAGGACAATTGGCGACGATCAAGCCCAACACCCCGATCGTGACAGCCACCGGCGAGCGGATTCTCGATTCCTCCGAGAGGCTGAAAGCCCTCCGGGCGCAGTACGTGAGCGTCGCGTCGTACCTCTCCTCCGATCACCCCGATATCATCAAGATGAAACAGGAGATCGAGGCGCTGGAGCGGGAGACGGGGGAGTTGCAATCCCCGGAAGAGCTGCGGAAACGGTTGTCCGGCGAACAGGCCAAGCTGCCGATGCTCCTGGAGCGGCTGGGGAAGGAGCACCCCGATGTGCAACGCGCGGAGCAGGTCGTGGAGTCCCTGACCCGAACCATTGCGGGTTTGGAGAAGCAGGAAAAGGCTCCGGCGCCCGCCAAGCCTGAGAACCCGGCCTATATTCAGATTCACTCGCAACTGACCTCGGCGCTGGCGGAGCTGGACGCCCTCCGGCGGATGCGGGGCGAGCAGAAGCGGCGGGCGGCCGAATATGTGAAGCGTCTGGAGCAGACCCCACAGCTCGAGCCCGAGTATCTCGAGCTGCTGCGTGAGCGCGATTCTTCGGCAAAAAAGTATCAGGACATTCGGGATCGATTGTTGGAATCCGAAGTGTCGCAAGGCCTGGAGGTCCAACGAAAGGGAGAGCGGTTTTCCCTGATCGATCCGCCGGATTTGCCGGAGAAACCGGAAAAACCGAATCGTCCCGTCATCTTGTTTCTCGGCGTCCTCCTGGCAGTGGCCGGCGGACTGGGCGCGGGGATTGCCGGGGACGGCATGGATCATTCCGTGCGGGATGTCCGGTCGCTCACGGAGCTGATCACTCTGGCCCCGCTGGCGGTGATTCCCTATTTGCCGAACACGTCGGATCGTATTCAGGAGGTTCGACGTCGGCGGATGTGGCGATGGAGCGGAACCGGCGCAGTCGTGCTGCTGTTGGTTCTGGTGCATGTCTTCTGGGTGCCCCTCGACGTCGTCTGGTTCGTGGGTCTGCGTAAATTGGGGCTGGGAGAGTAAGCGATGGAACGACTTCAACTGGCACTCAGCCGTTATCGCGATCAACAGCGAACCCGTGAGTCAAGCCACAAACCTGTTCCGCCGGTACCACCGTCGGTCTTGGGGCGAGAGCGGCCGATTGTGTACACCAAGACCAGAACGGTCCAGATCCAGGCCGAGATCCTTCGAGAACAGCGCATTCTCTCAGCCTTCCAGGAAGGCCCGTTTGTGGATGCCTTCAAGATGCTGCGCACCCAGGTGATGCATCGCCTGAAGGAAAACGGCTGGAACGTCCTCGCCGTGACGAGCCCTGGGAGCGGGGAGGGCAAGACTTTCACGGCCATTAATTTGGCGATCGCGCTGGCTCTGGATGTTACCCAAACGGTGTTGCTGGTGGACGCCGATTTGCGTGATCCCAGCGTGGATCGCACCTTTGGGATCGAGGGCGTGAAGGGATTGGCCGACTATCTGTTCGACCATGTGCCGTTGGAAGACCTGCTGATTCATCCGAGCATCGGTCGGTTTGTGTTGCTCCCAGGAGGGCGTCGGGTCCCCAACTCGTCCGAAGCCCTGACTTCACCACGGATGACCGCTCTCGTCCATGAGCTGAAACATCGGTATCCCTCGCGCGTGATCGTCTTTGATCTTCCCCCCATCCTGCAGGCCGCGGATGTCCTGGCCTTTGCGCCGTACACGGATGCCGCTCTCCTTATCGTGGAGGAAGGGCAGACAAAACGTGAGGAGGTTGAACGCGCCCTGCAGTTGCTCAAGGGGGCCACGCCCGTCATCGGGACCGTCTTGAACAAATCATCCGAACTGGGCCGTGTGATGAAAAAGCACGGCGAGTCTCAGTTCGAAGAGAGGAGGGCGCCCGAATTGACATCGGGGCAGCCCGGCAACGCGCCGGACAGGGCGCAATCTGCGCCGGGTTTTCTGAAACGACGGAAGGCGGTCCCCATCACATGACGCGCCTTCAAGAAGAAGGGAACATGTCCATGTCGGTGCCAACGGAGTCCGATACGGCGAGGGGTGCTCGGTCAGAGAGTTCGTCGGCGTTATGCGCCCGAACGCCCGCGACATGCGCCACCATCGTCTGCGTGGTCGGCGCTCGCCCGAATTTCATGAAGGCCGCGCCGGTGCTCCAGGCGCTCGGGACCCGTCCGCACGTCTGCGCCCGGTTGATCCATACCGGGCAGCATTATGATCGGCTCATGTCCGAACTCTTTTTCGAGGAGCTGGGGCTCGTCAGACCCCTGCGTGATCTCGGCGTCGGCACCGCCACGCCGGCCGAGCAAATCGGGCAGATCATGTTGAAGCTGGGACCGGTGCTTCAGCAGGAGCGACCGGACCTCGTGATGGTCTTCGGGGATGTCACCTCGACGGTCGCCGCCGCGCTGTGCGCCGCCAGTGCAGGCGTCAAAGTCGCTCATGTGGAAGCCGGGTTGCGAAGCTTCGACCGCACGATGCCCGAAGAGCTCAATCGCGTCGTGACTGATCACGTGGCGGATTTTCTGTTCGTCACCGAGCCCAGCGGAGTCGAGAACCTGATGCGCGAAGGCATCGCGGCCGACAAGGTGTTCTTTGTCGGCAATGTCATGGTGGACAGTTTGCTCAAGCATGTCGGACGGGCGAGGCAACTCCAACACTGGACGCATTTCGGTCTCCATCCACAGGAGTATGCGGTGGTCACGCTTCACCGGCCCAGCAATGTGGATGACACCGAAGTCCTCACAAAAATCCTCGAGACCTTGGAAGCGTTGAGCCGGGAAACCCCGATCCTCTTTCCTTGCCACCCCCGCACGCGGCTACGCCTGGTTCCCACGCGGTTCCGGTCTCTCCTAAAGGAATTTGCCGACGACTCGACTCAGATGTCGAACCGTTTGATGCTTGTGGACCCCCTCGGCTATCTGGAGTTTCTGTCCGTGATGAGCGAGGCCCGGCTCGTGCTGACGGACTCCGGCGGCATCCAGGAAGAGACGACCGTCTTGGGTATTCCCTGTCTGACCCTCCGGCACAATACCGAGCGACCGATTACCATCAGTCGGGGAACGAATCGTCTCGTCGGCACGGACCCCGAGCATATCCTGGCCGCGGCGCGCTGTGCACTCAAAAACGGCCACCAAACCGGGCTTCTGCCCGACCTGTGGGATGGGAATGCGGCCGAACGTATCGGAAGGACGCTCGACGAATGCCTTACGAAGCTTTAGAATCGGCGTTGCTCGCCACCACAGGGGTCCCTATGTCAGACCCGTCGAAGGATGGGGGGGGATGTACGAGTCTTTTTACCAACTCAAGGAAAAGCCATTTTCTCTGCTCCCGGATCCAGATTTCCTGTATTTGGGGGGGAAGTACCAGACCGCCTTGAGCTTGCTGGAATATGGCGTGCTCAATCAGGCGGGCTTCATTGTGCTGACCGGCGAGCCGGGAATGGGAAAGACCACGCTCCTCAGAAAACTGGTCGAACTCATGAAGACCGACTTTTCCGTCGGCTTGGTGACCAACACTCACCGAGATTTCGGTAGCTTGCTTCCTTGGATTTTGGCCGCGTTCGGGCTTCCGAGCGAGAACCGTGACGCGCTGCGCATGTTTCAAGAGCTGGGCGAGTTTCTGCGGCACCAGATGCTGAAGCAGCGACGGGTGCTCCTGATCGTCGATGAGGCGCAGAATCTCACGCCCGGCATGCTGGAAGAATTGCGCTTGCTTTCGAATCTGAACGCTCAGAAGGTGCAGACGTTACAAGTGCTGCTATGCGGCCAGTCTGATTTACGGAGCCTACTCAAGCGGCCGGACCTCATCCAGTTTGCCCAGCGCGTATCGGTGGACTATCACCTTGTTTCCCTCCAGGAAGGGGAAACGGAGGAATACATTCGGCATCGCCTCCGCGTCGCCGGCGGACCGGCGACACTCTTTACACATGAAGCGTGCGTGGCGGCCCACCGTCTGACCGGGGGATTGCCGCGCTTGATCAACCAGGCCTGTGATATGGCGCTGAGTTATGGATTCGCCGAACAAGCGCCGCGGATCGTGGCCAAGCTGGTCATCGACGCCGTTCGGGATCGGGAAGTCGGGGGCCTCATACCCGTTGTGGGGGGAGGCCATCTGCTCCTGGAGGCAGAGGAGACGGAAGAGGCGATACCGCCATTTGCGGTTGTGACTGCGTCAAGCATCGGGACTCCGGAAAAAGGCTCGAGCGTATCGGTCGAGAGGGTTCGACAGGAGGTCTCGAAATCCGTGTCGTTGGCCGCCGCGGTAAGCGAACCCCTTCTTTCGGCCGTCACAGCCCAGCCGGCCACAGAGAGACCGCATGAGAGTCCGGCTGTCTTGCATCCCATCCAGGTGAAGGACCGGGAAACGAGGGAAGAGGCGGCCGCTCCAGCTCTCATGGTTCCTGGTGACAAGGCCGGCACACCAGCCGGCGCCGAACGGGGCGGTCTTCTGGGTGTCGCTCCACGCCTCTCTGTTCAGAAGGTCGATGAATCGAAAGCAGAGGCCGTTTCGGCGGGATCGATCGCGTCGTCCCTTCCGCTTGATCCCGGGAAGTACGAGGCTCTCTACAAGCGCGGGGTGCAACTCAAGAAAGTCGGTCGGTTCAAGGATGCCATTCGGACCTTGGAACAAGCGGCACAACACTCAGACTATTGGATGAAAGCCTACGCCCAAGTGGCCCTCTGCTTCCGGGAGGCCGGTCGCCCAATCGATGCGGTCTCAGCCTTTCGGAAAGCGCTCACCAAGGCAGGTACCACTCCTTCCTCAGACCTCCGCGTACGCTATGAGTTTGGGAAAACGCTTCACGCTCTCGGGAAGCGCGCGGAAGCCATCGAGCAGTTCCGATTGATCTCCCAGGCGGATCCCGGGTATCTGGATATCGCGGATCGGCTGAAACGACTGGGAGCCGGTGCCGCATCAGGCACCTCCAAGCAGACTCGGGAGGTCTCGGACTCCTCATGGGTCAACCGGGCGTGGGGAGGGCTCCAAGGCCTCCTCCGGCGCTCGCACTGACCCCCCTCTCTGTTAACAACGATTTTACATGCAGTAAAAGTTCGCATAACTTGACGCATGGATACTCCCCGCCATGAGTGCGGGTGTATCTACTCAGAATCGGGTCCAGACTTTCATCCTGCTGGTGTCGACGGATGCGAGTCTCGCGCAATCGTTGCGCACGCTCCTTGGGCAATACCACTACGGGCTGACCCTCTGCTCCGATAGCTCGGCGGCCGCGACGGAAATCCATCGCGCGGTGCCGACGGTTATTCTCGTCGATGGGAACGGCCCGACGCTGTCGCAGATTCGTGCCAAACCGATGGCCCGGCAGATTCCCATCGTGGCGATTTTCCCGTCGGGAACGGATTGCGACGCGGTCTGTGTGCCTGAACTTGAGGCCGGCGTTGATCAGATCCTCTGTAGGCCTGTCGGCGTGCGCGAGATTGTCGCGCATCTTTGCGCCATCGTCCGGCGCGAGCACTTCAAGGCCACGCCCCGGCGGCATTTCACCGTCGCCAATCTGTCGCTGGATCTCGATCAGCACGAAGTCATGCTCGATGACCGTGTGATCCCGCTTACGGTGAAAGAGTTCAAGATTTTGCACGAGCTGATTCAGCAACCGAACCGGGTCTTTTCACGGGACGAGCTTCTCAACTTGGTCTGGGGGGAGGAGGTCGCGCTGGGTGAACACAACCTGGATGTGCATATCCATTCTCTCAGACGTAAAATTGAGAGCCATCCTGGCCGTCCCAAGCTGATCGTGACGGTGCGCGGAGTGGGGTACAAGCTCAAGACCGACTAAGGTCGGTGGGTAGATCTGTGCCGCTTCTCCCCCGCCGGAAAAAGTTTACACACTTTTAACGCAGCATGTTCTCCAGGAGAGGTAGTATCCAAGGTCGAGAATTCTTGCGTGTCACCCGTTTAAGTTGTCTGACAAAGGGGAGTCTTTCCATGATGCTCACAGTGAAGCGTCGATGGTGTCGGCGGCACCAGGTTTTCCGCCTGACCTTGTTGGGTCTGGCTGTCTGGAGCATTCTTATCCCGTTCGACCCGGCATATGCCGAGCGTGCAGGAGCTTCGGTGAAGCCCGAAGTGCAACCGCAGCTTGCCTCGTATACGCCGGTGGAGCGACTGACCGGCCGACTCACCGTCGGAGGCTCCAACACCATGTCCCCGCTTCTTACGCGGCTGGCGGGTGAGTTCATGCGGGTGTATCCCGGCGTGCGGTTCATAGTCGAGTCCGAAGGGTCTGAGGAGGCTCTTGCTGGATTTGTCGATGGTCTGGCCAGATCCAGGCGGGGGGACGGGAATCAAGAGGGGCACCTGGCTTCAAACCAGATCAAGCTGATGGCGTCCTCGCGCAAACTCACTCCGCATGAAGTGGCGACGTTCGTGAGTCGACACGGGTATGCACCAACCGAATTGCCGATCGCGACAGACGCTGTCGCGATCTATGTCCACAAAGACTCTCCTCTGACGGGACTGACGCTCGATCAAGTGGATGCGATCTTTTCGCAGACTCAGAAGCGGGGCTGGAAGGAGAATATACTGAACTGGGGCCAAATCGGGTTGAACCATGGCGAAGGACAAACCGCTATTCGCTTGTATGGGCGTGACAGGAATTCAGGCACAAGAGAATTCTTTCGGGAACATATTCTCTTAGGAGGACAATTTAAATCTGAAGTTGAAGAAGTGCCGGGGGCCGCGAGCATCATCTACGAAGTCGCGAGAAATCGTTCCGCCATGGGATATTCCAGCATCGGATTTCAGACGCCCCTCGTAAAGGCGGTTCCCCTCGCGGAAAAAGAAGGAAGCCCCTATGTCGTTCCGACCGCTGAAACGACGTTGAACGGAAGTTATCCTCTTGCTCGATCCCTCTATCTGTATGTGAATCAGTCCCCTGATCAGCCGCTCGACCCTATTCTTTTTGAGTTCCTTCGCTTTACCAACAGCCGGGAGGCCCAAGAGGCCGTGGTGGGGGCGGCAGTCTATCCGATTC
>SWDL01000018.1 GCA_005116795.1 Nitrospira sp.
TCACCTCCGGCACGGACTGGAGGTACGTGAGGGTGGCGCGCAAGTCCTTGAGGCCGTCCTCTTGCTTGAGCATTCCCATCAACTTGCCGGCTTCCGTCGAATCCGTCGTCACCCGGTTCCCGAGGCGCGAGTAGAGGTCCGGCGCAATGGCGATATAGCCCTCGCCGGCATAGCGGCGGGCGATATCCTTCACATGGTCGTTGAGGCCCCACCATTCTTGAATCACGATGACGGCCGGACGCAAAGTTTTGCTCTGCGGCCCCACCAGGTAGGCGCGGACGGTCACACCGTCGCTCGGATACTGCACCATCAGATCTTTGAGTGCGTCCGCCATGTCAACCTCCTCCGCAGGGAAATACGTGATCTGATGATCTGTCGATCTGATGATTGGAAGAGCGGCTGTTCTTCCTCAGCGAATCAATCAATCGTCAGATCAACAAATCAACAGATACTTCCGCTAGGCGCCCGCAATCATCATCTCTGCGATGCGCAGGGTCGGGCTGGCGATGCGGCCGCGAAAGACGAGGTCGTCCCCGACCATATCGATGTTCTTCAGCATCTCCTTCAGATTTCCGGCGATGGTGATTTCTTCGACCGGGTAGGTCAGCTCCCCGTTTTCGATCCACAAGCCCGCGGCGCCACGGGAGTAATCTCCGGTCACCATGTTGATCCCGAACCCGATCAGCTCGGTCACGTAGAGACCCCGCTTCACCGACTTGATGATGGCCTCGGGCGTCCAGGAACCCGGCGTCAGGTACAGGTTCGTCGTCCCGACCGACGGACTGTCGCCCACGCTGCGCGAGGCGTTGCCGGTGGAGGCCAGACCCAACTTGCGTCCCGAATAACTGTCCAGGAGATAGCTCTTCAGCAGGCCGCGTTCCACGACCACCGTTTTTCGAGTCGGCACGCCCTCCCCGTCAAAGGGCCGGGAGCCCAGGCCACCCTGCAGCAAGCCGTCGTCATAGACCGTCAGGAGATCGGAGCCGATCTTCTGGCCGAGCTGCCCGACCAGAAACGACGTCCCCTTATAGAGCGCGTACCCGGACACGGCGCTGCTCAGGTTCGACATCAGCCCGGCCGCCATGTCCGGATCGAACACGATCGGCACGCGACAGGTCGAGACCTTCCTGGCGCCCAGCCGGCGCAGCGTCCGACGAGCCGCTTCTTGCCCCACCGACTCCGGACTCTCCAGCTTGGCAAACTTCCGCTGGACGGCATACCACGAATCGCGCTGCATCCCTCCCTGCTCATCGGTGGCAATCGGCGAGACGGAGGTCGAGAAGCTGGAGCTTCGGTACTCGCCCATGAACCCCTGTGTGTTGCCCAGCACGATCCGACCGGCCGACGAATTAAAGTCCGCCCCCTCCGAGTTCGTGATGCGCGTATCCAGGCCGAGGGCCGCCCGTTCCGTCCGTCGGGCCAACTCAATCTGCAGATCGGGCGCTAGGCTGGTCGCATCGTAGGTCTCGAGGTCGGGAAAGGTCGTGGCCAGTTGGCTGCGCTCCGGGAGCCCGGACATGGGATCTTCCACGACCGCCTTGGCGAGGGCACAGGTGTCATCGACCAGGCGATGGAGCGACTCGCGGGAAAAATCCGACGTCGACGCGCTGGCCGACCGATAGCCGAAGAAAATCCGGATCCCGGCCCGTTTTTCCCGCGCCCTCGTCAGTCGATCCACCGCGGTCAGCCGGACCTGGACGGAAAAATTATCTCCCTCGGCGACCACCACATCCGCCGCCGAGGCCCCCTGCCTGGTTGCGCGCTCAAGAAGTTCCCCGGCGAGAGAGGTCAGCGTCTGTCCGTGTGTCGTCACGTCGGGGGGCATGCTCGTCATCCCTGTGTTCCGCCGACCGTGATCTCGTCGACCCGGATGGTCGGGAGACCGACGCCGACCGGAACCGACTGCCCGTCTTTGCCGCAAGTCCCGATCCCTTCGTCGAGTGTCAGATCATGTCCGACCATCGAGACCTTGGTCAGAATGTCGGGGCCGTTGCCGATCAAGGTCGCGCCTTTCACCGGCTTCGTCACCCGGCCGTCTTCGATCAAGTAGGCCTCGCTCGCCGAAAAGACGAACTTGCCGTTGGTGATATCCACCTGCCCGCCTCCGAACGAGACCGCATAGAGTCCCCGCTTCACCGACTTGATGATGTCCTGCGGGTCGGACTCGCCGGCCAGCATGAAGGTGTTCGTCATGCGCGGAAGCGGCACGCTCTGAAAATCCTCCCGCCGGCCGTTCCCCGTCAGCGGAATGCCCATGAGGCGCGCATTGAGCTTGTCGGTGATGTAGCCACGCAGGATCCCTTTCTCGATCAGGACCGTGCGGCTGGTGGGCGTGCCCTCATCATCCATATTCAGCGAGCCACGGCGGAGCGGGATGGTGCCGTCATCCACGATCGTGCACAGCTCCGAGGCCACGCGCTGATGCAGCAACGCGCTGAACGCCGAGGTCTTGCGCCGATTGAAGTCAGCCTCCAATCCATGCCCGATGGCTTCGTGCAGCAGGATGCCCGGCCACCCGCCGCCGAGCACCACGGGCATCACGCCGGCCGGCGCCTCAACCGCCCGCAGATTCAGCAGCGCCTGCCTCGCCGCTTCCTTGGCGTAGCGCAAGAAGCGGTCGCCCTCCGTAAAGTAGGCAAACCCGATTCGTCCCCCGCCCCCGAACGACCCGATCTGCCGGTTGCCGTTCTCCTCGGCGATGCACGTGACTTGCAACCGCGCGAGCGGTTGGACATCTCCGACGATCTGCCCCTCCGAGGTCACGACCACCACGACTTTGAATTCGGTGTTGAACGAGGCCATCACATTCTTGATGCGCGGGTCGATCCGCCGGGCCTCCTCATCGATCCGGTTCAAGAGCGATACGCGCTCGGCCGTCGCCACATCGGCCCGCGCGCGATCCGTGGGATACAAGTCGCGCTGGGGCACGCTGCGGCGAGCCGCGGGAACCGGACGATTCCCCTGCGGCGACTCCGCGATATAGCGGGCCGCGTCCGCCGCCAGTTCCAGATCGCGGCGCGTAATGTCATCGGAGTAGGCGAACCCGGTCTTTTCTCCGGCGGTGGCCCGAACTCCCACCCCCTGCGAGATGCTCTTCACGGCGCGCTTGACGAGCCCTTCTTCCATCGACACGGACTCATTGCGGCAGGACTCGAAGTACAAGTCCGCGTAGTCGACGTCGCGCACGTTCACCTTCCCCAAGGCGTGGGTGATATCGCCCTCGGTGACGCCGAAGTGGGACAGCTCTGCGTGAGACTCAGTGGGCATGGTCGGGGGCCTCGCAAGAGAACAAGAGAAAGGGCAGTATAGCTGAATCGTTTTTTCAGGCGCAACGCCTTGGGCCGGAGCGTTGGACCGGAGCGAGAGGAGACCGGAAAACGGCGAATAACTTTTGACTTTTGGCCGGACGCTGATTAGACTGACCTCACCTGCCGCATCGCTCGCTGACGACCTGTGTCGAGACGGAATGTCACGGAAAGGACTCCCGATCCCTCATGACCAACAGCTCATTGGCCGGCGCCGAACATCTCACTGACGCGGAGCTGCTGGCGCAACTCGATCTGGAATCCCTCCCCCGACATATCGCCATCATCATGGACGGGAACGGCCGCTGGGCCGAATTGCGGGGACTGCCTCGCATGGCAGGGCACGCGGAAGGCATCAAGTCGGTCCGTGAAGCGACCGCCCTCTGCCTGGAACTCGGCATTCCGAACCTGACCATCTACGCCTTCTCCCAGGAAAACTGGAAACGCCCGGCGCATGAAATCACCGCCTTGATGCTCCTGCTGGAGCGGTTTCTCCAAAGCGAGTTGGACGAGCTGGTGGAACGCGGGATCCGATTCCGGGCGATCGGACGGGTCGATTCCCTGCCCACGTCGGCGCTGAAGTGGGTCCGCAAAGTCGAAGGCGAGACCGCGCATCTCGACAAGATGACGCTGACGGTCGCGCTCAGTTACGGCGGGCGCTCGGAAATCGTGGACGCCGTGCGCCGCCTGGCCAAGGACTGTCAGGCCGGCCAGATGTCGCCCGACCAGATCGACGAGCCCTTCCTGGAACGCTATCTCTCGACGCAAGGACTCCCCGACCCGGATCTGCTGATCCGCACGAGCGGCGAGGCCCGCATCAGCAATTTCCTCTTGTGGCAGCTCGCCTACACGGAGATGTACTTCACCCCGACGCTGTGGCCGGATTTCCGTCGCCGGGAGGGGCTGCTGGCGCTCCTCGACTTTCAGCGGCGCGAGCGCCGGTTCGGCCGATTACCCACCCCCGCCTTCCCGTAGTGGTATCGCGCAAGAGGCTTCGGTGAACATCCAACAGGCCGCGAATGAATGTCCCGGCACGACCCTGGGAG
>SWDL01000019.1 GCA_005116795.1 Nitrospira sp.
GACATGGAGTCGATCAAGGCCATCGCGGCCAAGACACAGATCGCCGTCATCGAAGATGCCTGCCAGGCGATCGGGGCGTCCCGCCACGGCATCAAGGCAGGGAATCTCGGGGATGTGGGTTGCTTCAGTTTTTTCCCCTCAAAGAACCTCGGCGGGTTCGGCGACGGCGGCCTCATGACGACCAACGATCCCAAGCTCGCCGAGGCGCTGGCCATGCTCCGCGTGCACGGCAGCCAGGTTCGCTACGTCCATGAGTTGATCGGCATGAACAGCCGTCTGGATGCCCTGCAGGCCGCCGTGTTGCGCGTGAAGCTGAACTATCTCGATCAGTGGACCAAAGGCCGGCAGCGAAATGCGGCGCGGTATGAGGAGCTGTTCAACGCCGCCAAGCTTGAGGGACGAATTACGTTGCCCGTCACCGAGAAAGGCAATGAGCACGTCTTCAATCAGTACACCATCAGGGCTCAGAAGCGGGACGAACTCCGCGCCTTCCTCAAAGAGAAAGGCATCGCCACGGAGATCTACTACCCCGTGCCGCTCCATCTCCAAACCTGCTATCGAGACCTGGGCTATCAGAAAGATGCCTTCCCGCTGTCCGAACGGGCCTCTGAAGAGGCGCTCTCCCTCCCCATCTACGCCGAACTCACTGAGCCGCAACAGACCTACGTCGTCGAGACCATCCGGCAGTTCTATGCCCGCTCGTAGCGCCTGTTCATCGTTGGGCGTTCTCACGGACGCGAGAAGTATCGCCTCACGATTCACGCATGACCCCTCGACCAAGCTCAGGGTGGTGAGCCCGTCGAACCACGCGTCACGTCGCTTCTGGCTATCGCGCCTGGCGGAGGGGCTGGCCGGTGGCGGCCTGGTAAGCTTCGGAAAGGGTCGTCACGGGCGTAATACGAAGTCCCATGCGTGTTCTGCTGAGGGCCAGGTCGAGCGACTCCTGGTAGGCTGAGACGATCAACTCAGGCGGCGTTGACTGACGACAGCCCCCGATCTTCTCGTCGAGCCCATCCACGGACGCGATCTCCTGCCGGACATCCAGCGTTCCCAACAGAGAGACATCCGAACGCAGAGGATCGCCTAGAATCGCGGCAGCGGTGCTCACCGCCCAGGCGGCTCCCGCGCCGGTGGCAAGCAGGGTGGCATTGGGACCGAAGGCTTTCAGCGCGTCCCCGTTGATCGGCACGGTGAGCCGGACACTGATATATCGTGGATCGTAGCCCGCCGCTCGCGCCCCGGCCGTGACGGCCGTTCGGAGTTCCGACTCCGCCTGATCGTTCAAGAGGTGATCCAGACTGGTGTGCGGGCCCGAACCATCCGGGTTATGTCTGATGGACAGCGTATAGAGCAGGATTTCGCAATGGTAACGGGCAAATGGCCTCTCGATGTATGGGCTATTATTGAGCCGGATGACTCCCAAGCCCGGCACTTGGCGGGTGACGGGCGCGAACAGGTGGGCGGCCAACGATGGTGGCTGAGGATTGTCTGCGGGACGCCTCGTCTCTTCATGCGGCGGTCTGGGGATCACCGCCAGGTGCTTGTTATGGACGATGCCGAGGCCTGATGGAGCGGACTGTTCGAGATCCCGGAGCTTCTGCGTGAGGTCTACCGGGGGGCTGCTGTCGGGCGTGGTTGACGGCAGCAGGGCCGTGCCGGCTGCTGATCCTTTTCCCCCATGTGTCGGCCCCTGCGGTCCGGCGAGGCGCCATCGTTGCAGCAAACTATCTTCGTCGAGAATGAGGGCGAGGCCGAATTGTGGATAGTCCCAGTGGGTTTCCTTGCCTCCGCGCAAAATGGTGATGAATTTGGGACGGCCGAACCGATTCAAGATCTCGTCCCGATTCATCCCGACACGTGGGGTCAGGTCTTTCGGATTGAGTATCGTCGTGGTGTGTGCCTCCTCGTCCAGCGACTTGCGCGTCGGCCCTTTCGGCAGTCCGGCGACCTTGTCGGCGTCCGCGCGCAAGAGCCGCCAGACGCTGACGGTGCCGGCGGGGCAGCCGGGCGCATCGGCCTCCTCAAACACCATCTGTGTGGAGATTTCGACGCCGGCGGTGGCCCGTGCCTGCGCATAGTTCATCAACTCCTGCACCCCGTTGGCAAAGGCCCGCTGGCGGCCATCTTCGGCCGACTTGGCGCAGGTCGCCTCGCCGACGAAGAAGACGTCCTCTCCAAAGCGAAACATCGCCTGTTCAGTCCAGAAGGGACGCTTGGGGGCATCAGCCTGACTGAGCGAGGGGCAAGCAAGGAGGCCTAGGCAGAGCAACGGGAGCGCCGGACTCCTGCTGAGCCGCCATGGCCTGGGTTCTGATGGGCGCCCACCGGTGCGGTACACAGCGTTATCGTACTCCGCGATCCGGTCTCGTCGCAAATCTCTCCGCCATCCCTGCCGGATCCCCTTAATGGGTCCCCCGGCAACGGGTCCCCGGAAGGGCGCCAGGCCCCACCAGTACGTTGAGGTCCCGCGGGGCGAGCCCGCCCAGCCTGGCTGAAAAAAATCGCGCCTAGGCCGGGACCCATTGCTCTGAGAATGCAAATGAGTGCCCCAGCGGAAGCGCTCATGAATAATGCGCGCTAGGCTGCGGCTTTTAGGCGGTGCTCCCAGAAGAGGAGAAGCATGAGGCGGATATCGTCCAGCGTCAGACGGGTCGAAGGGGATTGTCGGCGGATTTCTTCAATGATGCGCTGCGTCAGATCTTCGATGCGTGAAGCCTCGATCAGCACCCGACAGAGGGCGCAGGCGGCCCAGCCACCTCGATAGACGACTACCGGAAACCGGCTCCGGTCCACCTGGTCGGGGTCCACGTGGAGAACCCCCCCATGACTCGAGAGCGTTTCCTCGCCGGATTTCACCGAGGCCGCCGTCGTGAGTGAAAAATCACGGCATGGATAGGTCGTGGTCGAATCCGGGTGGGCGCAAAAGTCGCAGGCGCGGGAGCGGCGGATCGAGACGACCGAGGCGGACTCTGTGGCGTGGCTTTCCATGAACGTCCCTTTCTTATCGGTGTGTAAGCTCGGGGAGTTAATCCACCGGCGTTGATTGTCCCTCCTCTCCGTTGATGATGATTGGT
>SWDL01000020.1 GCA_005116795.1 Nitrospira sp.
TCTTCCGTGCAGAACCGTCCAAAGATCCCTTCGCCGGCAAACACCACCCTCGCCGTGCTGTCGGTCACAGGCTTATCGAAGTGAAGAAATACCATTTTGCCGATGCCGTTTTCCATCCAAAGATGGTCCGGCATCGCGGACGAGGGGTGAAAGGGTTTGTAGGAGTACACCGATGCCAAGCCCCCCAAATGCTTGAGCCCATCTGCGGGCTCCGACGGCTTGACTGCCGCAATGGAACCGCACCCGATCAAGAAGACCACCCCGAGCAGCCCACTTAGCCTGACGGCCATGTGCCTGGTCTCTCTCATGGGACACCTCCTTGCTTCCCGGTCACCTCAACGGACCTCTCTCACGCTGGTTGAATGCTCAGTCGCGCGCCGGACATGTTCGCCGAATCGATGACTGTTCTGGAAACAGCACGGAAGACTCGACAACGCGACTCAAGCGGCTGAACTCTTCCCCTTGATCATGGTGGAAATAGTGGCCCTTCGTGGGAGGTCTTGTCAAGCGGAGTCCTGATCGTATCATTATATATCCAACACCACCCGCGCGAACCATCCGTCTCCGAGCCGGCGAACCTCATACAGATGTTTCGTGACGGCCTTCACGTCGGCCCGCAGCTCCTGTTCCTCCGGATGACACGGCGCCCCGGTGACGGTGGCCGTCAGATTCCACTCGGCACCATCGCAATCTTCGGTGACCGTGGGAACCGCCTCGTGAAACGCGACGGCCTCGGCGTCCTTCAGATACACGAGTTCGGACAGCCAGTCAAAGAGGAGCTCCGAAAAGTCGCGATTCCGGAGCGTCACGGTGGTGCTCCAGGTCGGTCTGACCGTTTGGGGATCGACCATCGTGTCGATCACGGCTTGGGCGGCAGCCAGGCAGAGCTCTGAAGGCGAATCGCCGGTGGCCTCGAATGCGGCATCGGCGAGGGCCACGTCCTCGATCAGGCGAAAGCGGGCGGTCATGGAAGGGAGACGCGGCGGCGGGCGGCGTCGAAGAGGGCGCGGACTTGGCGAATGCCGGCGAGGTGAGATCCGAAGGGATTCGGGGCTTTTCCACGCAGCAACATCTTCATCCCCAACGGGATCACCCGCCAGGCCCGGAAGGGATTCCATCCGACGATCTTGATCGGCATCAGGGTCTCGTTCAGCCGACCGTGCTGATGGATGAGCGAGGTGAATCCGGTGATGTGCCTGGCGCCTTCGGTCGAGGTGAGCCCGGCATCGAGCGCCGCGCGCCGGAGACGGATGATGGCTTCCATCGGCTGTACGTCCTTGGGGCAGACCTCCACGGACAGGTTGCAGCGGGTGCAATCCCAGATACCGTGCTCTTGCTCCAGATCGCGCAGCCGGTGTTGCTTGGCATGGTGCGGTTCCCGCGGGTCCGCGATGAATCGTTCGGCCTTGGCCAGGGCTGCGGGTCCGAGGAAGCCGCGTGACACTTCATGGGAGGCACAGGCTCCGACGCAGGCCCCGCACATGATGCAGGCATCGACGTTGTGAAAAGTCCCACCGCCGGGAGTGATCGTGGAAGGAGCGGGTGTCGTTGCGGTCTCCCTCTGTGGTGCCGATGAGAGCCAGGGGGTGATGGCCTGCACCTTGCTCCAGAAGGGCGTCATGTCGGCGACCAGATCCTTGATGACCGGCAGGTTGCGGAGGGGGCCGATGTGCAGCCGGCCATGGCGTTCCAGTTCGCGGCGGACGGAGGTACGGCAGGCCAGTTTCTCCGAGCCGTTGATGTCCATGGCGCAGGAGCCACAGATCGCTGAGCGGCAGGAGTACCGCAATGCCAGCGTCCCGTCGAGCTCGTGCTTGATCCGGATCAAGCAGTCGAGAATGGTCGCCCCGCGGCCGACATCC
>SWDL01000021.1 GCA_005116795.1 Nitrospira sp.
TGTGATCTATACTGAGGCCCGCGAGACAACCGGCTATGAGTGATAGGATGAATACGCGACGGATCATGAGGAGCCTCCTCTGTTCCGCACACACCTCAGCCCGCGGACAGGGGGCGAATAGGCCCGCGCCGAGGTGCCTGCGACGATTTCACGATAGGCTGTGGCGACGGAAATCTAGACGGGCAAAGAGGGAGGCGCGCGCGACGGGAGTTCGTGAAGGAGGCATGCTGCAGCAGAAGAAACGCCGGCGTCTTGTTTTACCCATCCGTTGTGATTGGAGGCATGCACCGCCGGCGACTCAACGACCTGAACATGGCCCAGGAGGGGTTTCGAGGCCTTCCGGTCGGTTGACTCGGTCAGAAACGAAAAGCCGAATTCAGGATGATCCCCAACGTGTGGAGATGTTCCCAGGGAAGGCACCCTGGCAGACTCGGTTGAGTGGGAAGCACCCGGTTCGTGATCACCCCTGAACTCACAGTCCAGGTCACGAGAGAAGACCGTATGCACCGTGCCGCCGTGGACATGCCCGGTTTGCCCATGGTGGTGATCCGCGTCCGGATGCACGTGGAACAAGGGCAACGCGAGCATCCACACGATCACCCATCCTAAGATGGCGCTGTGCGACCGCGACTTTGAGAGCAATCGAGTCGGAAACATGGCAGGCATCCTCACTCGCACAGGCTAGCACAGAGTCATACACAGATCAATCAAATGGCAAATGGCAAATGGCAAATGGCAAATGGCAAACTGGCTCGTGAGTCAGTTTGACTTCGGGCGGCCTTCACGACTATGAAAAGGCCGACGTAGGTGTTGGGTTCTCAAACAATGGGAACGTCAAATGGCGGCAGCATGAACGAGGGAATGCGTCACGCCGTTGGAGTCGTGGCCTTGCTGAACCTCGCCTATTTTGGCGTCGAATTCGGCGTCGCGCTCATGATCGGGTCGGTGTCGCTCTTCGCAGACTCGATCGATTTTCTTGAAGATGCCTCTATCAATGTCCTGATCCTTATGGCACTGGCATGGAGTACGCGGCGCCGCGCCTCAATCGGCAAGATGCTCGCCGGCATCATCCTGATTCCCGGCCTCGCGACATTCTGGATGGCGTGGCAGAAGTTTGCGGCCCCGATGCCGCCGGCGCCGATTCCGCTCTCGCTCACAGGGGTAGGTGATCTGCTGGTCAATTTCTCGTGCGCCGTAATGCCCTCGCGCATAGATCACGCGATGCCTATGGTTTTCGCCCTCGCAGCGCCGACAGGGTCCTCAGGATTTCAGCCGGGCGTGGCGGACACCCAGGGATACGAACGTCGACGGGAATGTGGCGCTCGACCGGTCCGGTCACGGCGTAGCTGCCTTTGAACATCCCACAGTCGATTGCGCAATCCCCCAGTGCGATGACAATCTTGGGATCGGGCGTCTGCTCGTACACGTCCTTCAACGCCCGCTCCATGTTCACGGTCACCGGCCCGGTGACAACCAATGCGTCGGCGTGGCGCGGCGAGGCTACAATGTGAATTCCGAACCGCTCAGCATCGTACACAGGGTTGGCCAGCGCGTTCATCTCCATTTCGCAGGCATTACAGGACCCCGTATCCACCTCGCGGATCGACAACGATCTCCTGAACGGTTTCGCTTTGGCGCGGGAGGCCGAATCAGGCGCGTCGGGTGCCGGCCCGGCCTCGGGGTGCCGACCGGTCACAACCCCGGTCCTCAGACTCTTCTTGATGATACGAAACATGGCTCTCCTTAGAGAATGTGATCATTTATTCATTTGGTGATTTCGTCATTGCGACACGAATCGTAACTACTCAGGTGTTCAGGCTGAAGGCTATACATTATCTCGCAGGGCACGAACCTGTCTGCCGACAGGCAGGTCAAGCCATTCAAAACCTTCAGTCTGAAAGCCTTCAGTCTTCAGCCTGAGTAGTTACCACACGAATCAATGATTAAATGATTCAATCACAAAATCGTACTTTCTTCAGAGGTCGTTGCCCGCGTAGGAGAGATTGAAACTTTTGTTGATCAACGGAAAGTCGGGGATGATGTTGCCCAGCACCGCCCACTGAATCGCCGGCCAATTCACGAACGAGGGATCGCGCACTTTGCAGCGGTGAATCTGGCCGTTCTCGCCGGCGGTCATCGCGTACAGAATCTCCCCGCGCCAGCCTTCGACCGCCGACAACGCCCAGTCGCCGGGGGCCGGCATGCGGCCCGGCTCGACCGCGATCGGCCCCGAGGGAATTCGTTTGCCTATTTCACGAATCAGCCGCATGGACTCGTGAATCTCATCCATCCGCACCCGCATCCGCGCCCGCACGTCACCGTACCGATAGGTCACGACGTTGACCTTGAGTTCGTCGTAGGCGGCGAAGGGGCGATCGCGGCGGATGTCCTGACTGAGACCCGCCCCACCACGGCATGGTCCCACGCGGTTTGAGGTCTGAGGATTCCGGTGGTTTCGAGCCGATCGATGAGGGAGGCATTCGCGGACACGATGCGCTCCAGTTCTGAAAAATCCGGCTCGATGGCATCGAGCTCGGCCACCACGTCCCGAAGTTGTTCCGACGTCAGATCACCGCGGACGCCGCCGACTCGAATGACGCCCCTGAGAAACCGTGATCCGCTCAGCCTATCGTTGAGCTGCATCAGTCGCTCCTTCATACGCCCACAATGCGCATGGGCCAGGGCATAGGCGGTGTCATTGCAGATCGCGCCGACGTCACCGAGATGGTTGTGCAGTCGTTCAAGCTCCAGAAACAAACTCCGCAGATATCGCGCGCGGCGCGGCGCCTCAACCTGCATCAGTGTTTCCGCCGCCTGGCAGTAGGCGAGACCGTGGCCGACCGTCGTATCGCCGGACACTCGCTCAGCGAGCGGCACCGCTTCCGTGAACTGCAGCCGCTCAAAGAGCTTCTCCACTCCACGGTGTTTCCAAAAATGGCGGATTTCGAGCTGCATGATCGGCTCGCCGGCCACGGAAAACCGGAAATGTCCTGGTTCAATGATCCCTGCGTGGATCGGTCCGACCGGCACCTCGAACACGCCTTCTCCTTCGATGTGGCGGAAGGCATACTGTCCCTCGGCACGCTCAAGGACCGTATCCCATGTGAAATCTTTCTTGAGCGGATGCGTTCCCTTGGGCCAGTGTTCATGGCGGACGAGTCGACGCATGTCCGGATGGCCGACGGGGATCAGACCGAACATGTCGCGGATCTCGCGCTCATACCATTTCGCCGCATGGATGTGCGGCGTGATGGATCTGAACAGACGCTCATCGCCCTGCAGATCCGCGCAGAGCAGCAGCCAGTCTTTGCGCTCCGCCAGCGTGAAGAGGTAGCAGAGCTCGGAACGAGATTCACGCGGCCGATGGTCCACGGCCCAGAGCAGCGACAAGGCTCCACGCAGATTCGGATGCGTGTGGAGATAATGCGCCACTTGGGGCACCTCATCTTTTATAACCCGCAGCCTCGGCGTCCCATTGATCGGGATCATCTCTATGATGGAAGCTCCATAGGCCTCCTTCAATTGTGTCATCGCTGTCTGCGCATCAGCCATATTTCTACCTCACCAGTAAGATGGCGACTGCCCGATCCATGAGCCGTCTCACTGGTTCCGGAAGCGCCAGACCGAAGCCCACCCATGCGGCGCCGATCAGGATCAGCGGCACGTGTCCCACATCCCACGGCTCACCGCATCTCACGCTATCCGGCGCGGTGCCCCACACCATCGAGACCA
>SWDL01000022.1 GCA_005116795.1 Nitrospira sp.
CGCGGAACGATGAACAGGGAGGAGGGTCTGAACCTCCCGACATTCAGCATTCAGCGCTCATCGTTCATCGTTGTTCTCGCCGCGTGCCGATCATCGCCATGACCGCCAATGCCATGGAGGGGGACCGGGAGCGCTGCCTGGAGTCCGGCATGGACGACTACCTCAGCAAGCCCTTTAAGCAGGAAGAACTTCGGCAGATGCTGACTCGGTGGCTTTCAGGACGCGCCACCCCCCTGGCAAACACCGGGCTCCCCCCTGCTGTGTAGCAGCAGGGTGACACTCGGCCCCTGGAGAGCCCCCTTCCGACCAAGACCCCTCATTAAGACTCCCCTCAGAAGCGCCGATATGTACAAGGGCCTTCTTCGTCCTGCGCTCATCCGGGGCAGGATGGGTCTGCTCTTGAGAGATTCACTGAAGGCTGACGGACACCAAACAGGAGTCATCATAACGCACCATGAGCACAGCCCAACAGACACCATCAGACCATCATCCTGAACCCGAGGGAAAGGGATCGGTCGCCGCCACCATCAGCACGCAGGCCTGGGAGACCATCCGAGCCTTACAACGCCCAGGGCAGCCTGACCTTTTGGGGAAAATTCTTGGCATGTTCGTCAAGCAGTCACAGGAAATGGTGGAGACACTACGCTGCGCCATCGAGCAGCACGACGCCCAGACCGTCTTTCGCACCGCGCACACCCTGAAATCCAGCAGCGCCAACGTGGGCGCCGTCGGATTGGCCGAGCACTGCAAGACGCTCGAGGCAATGGGCCGACAGAATCACATCGGCAATGCCGAAGGCCTGTTCGCAAAGATCGAAGCGGAGTACGCCGCCGTCCTGACGGTCTTGAACGCTGAACTGAAGAAGAATCCAGGCGTATGACCTCAGACCTCAAATCGTCCGGCTCGGTCGCCGGCGCCCGTGTTCTGATCGTCGATGACGATCCCATCGCCCGCTCGCTGGCGAGTGCGGCATTGGAGCAGAACGGCTTCACGGTGTCGGAGGCCGAGGACGGGCCCTCCGCGCTCGAGGCGTATGAGCGGGAACACCCGGATCTGGTGATTCTCGACGTCATGATGCCCGGCTTGGACGGCTTTCAGACCTGCGAAGAGCTCCGCCGGCGGCCGGGAGGCGATCGGGTGCCGGTGCTCATCATGACCGGGCTCGAGGACGTGGAATCGGTGTCTCGGGCCTATGAAGTCGGGGCCACGGACTTCGCCTCCAAGTCCATCAATACGCTGCTCCTCAGCCACCGAGTCCGCTATCTGCTGCGCGGCAGCAAGAATCTTGAGGCGTTTCGAGACAGTCAGGCCACGCTGAACCGCGCCCAACGCGTCGCGCAACTCGGCAGTTGGGAGTGGGACCTCATCCAGGATCGATTCCTGGTCACGGAGCAGACGCTCAAGATTCTCGGGACCACGGTCTACAAGTTCGCCGGCACCTTGGAGGCCTTCAAGCAATCGATCCACCCCGAAGACCGGGAGGCCTGGATCCAGTCGATCGAGGGCCTGCTCGCGGGACAGAGCCAACACAGTCTGGATCATCGGGTGGTGCGGGCGACCGGCGTCGAGCGGATGGTCCATGAAGAAGCCGAAGTGGAGCGTGAGAGCCAGGGAGAGGCGCTCCGCGTGATCGGCACCATTCAGGACGTCACCGACCGGCGGCAGGCCGAGGCGCAGCTTGAATACCTGGCCTACTTCGACCACCTGACGGGCCTGCCGAATCGACGGCTGTTTCTCGACCGCCTCAGCCACACCTTACAGACGGCGATTCGCTACCAACGCCTCGGCGCCGTGATCGCCATCGACATCGACCGGTTCAAACGCATCAACGATACGCTCGGCCATTCCGTGGGTGATCAACTCCTGCAAGAGGTGGGGGAGCGGCTGGTGCAGGGGATTCGCCGCAGCGACATGCTGGCCCGCTATAGCTCAGCAGATGACGGGAGCGTGACGGTCGCGCGTTTCGGAGGCGACGAGTTCTACCTGCTCCTGAACGAGATCGGCTCGGCTCAAGACGCCGCGAAAGTGACCACGCGCCTGCTGGAAGCCATCGCCAAACCATACACGGTGGCGGAACGTGAGATCGTTCTCACCGCCAGCGCCGGCATTACGTTGCTGCCTCTCGACGGCGAAGACGTCGACACGTTGCTCAAACATGGCGATGCGGCGATGCACCATGCCAAGGAACAGGGGCGCTCCCGCTATCACTTCTTTTCCGAAACACTCAACGTCGCAGCCGAGGCCCGGTTGGAACTTGAAGAACGCCTCCGCGGGGCCGTCGATCGGGGAGAACTGCTCCTCCACTACCAGCCGCAGATCAGTCTCGCCACCAGGAAGATCGTGGGCGCCGAAGCGCTGATCCGGTGGCAACATCCTCAAAAAGGGCTGGTGCCGCCGGGGGACTTCATCCCCCTCGCCGAAGAATCGGGGCTGATCGTGCCCATCGGCGCCTGGGTCATCAGCACGGCCTGCGCACAGGCGAAAGTGTGGCAGTCCATGGGGCTCCCGCTGCTCCGAGTGGCCGTGAATCTGTCCGGCATTCAGTTTACGGAGTCCAACGTCGTCGACACGGTCCGGGATGCCCTCGAGACCTCAGGCCTCGATCCCACGCGGTTCGAAGTGGAACTGACCGAAACGATCATGATGCGCCAGATCCAAAAAACGATCGCCACCGTGGGCGAACTCAAACGGCTGGGGATCCGGATTACAATGGACGATTTTGGGACCGGCTATTCGTCCTTGGCCTACCTCAAGCACTTCGACTTCGACACACTGAAGATCGACCGCTCCTTCGTGAAGGATCTGACCTCCGACCACAACTCGTCGGCCATCGTCGAAGCCATTATTGCGATGTCCCACATCTTGGACATCTCGACCCTGGCCGAAGGGGTCGAGACACCGGAGCAGTCCGCCGCCCTGCAGCGACTGGGCTGCGACGAAGTCCAGGGGTTTCTCTTCGGCAGGCCGGTCGATGCCGACACCATGACGGCCATCCTGCTTGAGGAGCAACGGAACTCTCCCCGCGTCGTCAATCTCTAATCGGTCGAATCAGGAAGCACAGACAGGCCTGCATGATGTTCGAAAAGGCCGCCTGCTTGCGTCGCCGCTCGCCCGGCACGATCCACGGCCGCCGGACGCATTGATGATGTATTCCTTGCCTACGCGTTGGAGGTTCGCGTAGACTGGGGTGGCTAGCCTGCAGTCGACTCACTCTTGAGGCGCGAAGACTCTCGCCCGCATGATTCAGTGCGCCGTTTCAACGGGTCATGGGGAACGGCCTGCCACATATTCCGTCCTGCTGTACGACACCCTGGTTTAGTTATAAACTAGAGGGAGAATGAGAGAGGTGGAACGGCGCAAGCCATGATGAACCGTCACGCCCCCCGCGCCCCCACGGACAGGAGCGAGCCCCTCTGATGGTCCATGCCTCGTTGCAGAATCCCTTTGCGGTCATCGCGATCAGCCTGATCGTGGTGATCCTGGGCGTGGTGTCTTACCAGAGCATGGAGGTGGACATCTTCCCGGACATCAATCTCCCGGTCGTGGCCGTGGCCACCTTCTACAAAGGCATGGGGCCCTCGGAGATCGAAGGCGCCGTGACGCTTCGGCTTGAGCAACTGTTTCTCCAGGCCTCTTACGTGGAGCACATCGAGTCCCGCTCATTGGCCGGCGTCAGCTT
>SWDL01000023.1 GCA_005116795.1 Nitrospira sp.
CGAGTCGTTAGGCAGTCATCCGTAGCGTTCGTCGGAGAGGAATGTTTCTCACGGAGGCACGGAGCTCACGGAGGGAAGAGCGAGCGGGAGTGAACCGGCGGAGAGCACGTGCTCCGCGTGGCTGCTCTCTGAGGAGTACTGATCTTGTCCCTTGTCGTTGCGCTTGTCCTCTTTGCGATGGGGCTGTGGCTGATTCTCTCCTGTGCCGAGCGGCTCGTCCGAGGAGCCGTCGGAACGTCGATAGGCTTCGGAGTGTCCCCCTTTCTGATCAGCGTTGTGTTCATCGGCTTCGACCCGGAAAATCTTGCAGTCGGGGCCGTCGGCTCGTTGGAGGGCGAGGCAGGCATTGCCCTGGGTTCGATCATCGGTTCGGCGATGGTCGCCGTTGCGCTCGCATTTGGGATCACCGCGTTGATCGCACCCATGTCGTTTGCGGCGGTTCCCAAGCGGATTCTGCTGGTACCGGTGTTGTCCGTGCTGCTGCTGGGCCTGCTCGCGGTCGATGGCCGGCTGTCGAGGATGGGCGGAGCGATCTTGCTCCTCGGATTCGCCTTTGCCGTCGCCTTCTTGATGTGGTTGAGCCGGAGGGGGCTCGATATCAGACCTGCGGGAGAGGTCGCCGAAGCGCTGGAGGAGGCCGACCGGCGCAGTCGATGGCACGCTGTCGGCCTCTTGATGCTTTCGCTTGTCGGTCTTGTCATCGGCGGCGAAATGCTGGTCGCCGGTGCGAGGGCCATCATTGCCGCGTTTGGATTGTCCGGGACCGTGTTCGGTATGACCGTGCTTGCCTTTCTGGTCAGCATGGAAGAACTGGCGAGAGAGTTGCCTGCCGCGCTTCAGGGCAGGCCGGAAATCAGTTTCGGGAATGTGGTGGGTTCGATCCTGGCCTTTTTCCTATTTAACGGAGGAATCATTGCGCTGGTCCATCCGCTCGAAGTGGATGCGCAGACTCTGTGGTTTTATCTCCCGTTCTGTTTCGGCACGGTCGTCATCCTGTCCTTGTTGATGATGACGAAGCGTGTGTCACGCTGGGCCGGCGGGCTTCTGGTCCTGCTGTATGGCCTGTTCGTTCTGAAAGGGTACGTGGGATGACGCCACACACACGAGTGTGCCGGGTGATATGCGAGGAGCGAAGCGGGAATGATGTCTTCGGCACGTCGGGGGGCGACATGTGAACGTCGATGTAAAGGGTCCGTCCCCTGTGTCCCATCTATTGATCTCGCCTTGCAAGAGAACGGGTGAGCGCTTACCATGACGAGCCGAATGGCTGATCGGCCTGCTGGAGAGAGACGAGAAAACCTTCGTCATGGCCACGACATCCGAAACTCGCGTCGACGTCTTACCAAAGGCATTCCTCCAACACCTGATCGATGTCCTGCGCGCGAAAGGGTATCGCGTGGTCG
>SWDL01000024.1 GCA_005116795.1 Nitrospira sp.
GGGCCGATCGCGCCACCGACGCCCTCACCTGGCTCGCCCGCTGGGTCCGCGACCTGATCCTGATTCGCACCGGGGCCGAGGCCGCCTTGCTCGTGAACCAGGATCGTCGCACGGCCTTGGAACAGGGCTGGCGCTCCGATCAACTCGATCCATTGCTGGAACTCTACACCACCATCGACCAGATGGAACGCGCCTCGACGCGAAACCTGAACCTCCAACTCGCCTTGGAATCGATTCTCTTACGACTCCGCGATATCCTAATCCCAACTTCAAAGACCGTCGACCAGTCTGCGCCGACCTCTCCTTAGTCGCCTCAACTCTATCCCGTCAGCACTCCGCTCGCCCACCTCATAACGCTTGACGTTATTATTGCGCGGAGGCTACGATGTAGCCGGTGATCAAGAGCTTCCGCGACAAGGATACGGAGAGAACCTGGAACCGCGAGCCCTCCAAGAAGTTTTCAGTCGAGCTTCAACGGATGGCCCTGAGAAAGCTTGTCGCTCTGGACGGCGCAGAAGCGTTACAAGATTTGCGAATACCCCCAGGAAACCGATTGGAAAAGCTCTCGGGCAAGCGGCAAGGCCAATTGAGTATTCGTATCAACGACCAGTGGCGTATCTGCTTTATGTGGAAAGACGGCCATGCGCGCGAAGTCGAGATCGTCGATTATCACTAAGCCACGACGGCAATGAGGTCACCATGAAGCGTCGCAAGAAAATGTCCCCTATTCACCCAGGCGAAATCTTGCTTGAAGACTTTCTGAAGCCCATGGGCATCAGCCAGTATCGACTTGCAAAAGACCTGCGTGTACCTCCTCGACGGATCAACGAGATTGTCCATGGTGCTCGGGCTATTTCGGCGGACACCGCCCTGCGACTCTCGCGGTATTTCGGCACCACAGACCGGTTCTGGCTCAACATGCAAGCACGCTATGACCTGGAAGTTGAGAAGGATCGCGTCGGAGATCGTATTCAGAAGGAAGTGCCCGTACTGGCTCGGGCAAGTTGAACGGCGCCGGACCCCATGAGACCTCGCTTTCACTCTTCGAGGAGAGCTGTCACGAGATTGCCCAAGAATCCGTTCCACCCCGGCAAAATCTTGCTCGAAGAGTTTCTGACGCCCGGCAACATGACGCAAGCCGCCTTGGCTCACAAACTCGGCTGGACGCGGGCACGCCTCAACAAGCTGATTAAGGGCAAATGAGACATGACTGCAGAATCCGCCCTTGACCTTGCGCGTGTCTTAGGCACATCGGCGAAACTGTGGATGAATCTTCAGGCCACGTTCGATCTCGACAAAGCGGCTCGGCGAAGGAAGATCGCCTAAGGTCATTCAGCTCTCACCCAACGGATCAGGAAGCCGAAGCCAGAAAAAGACTCCCAGTACTGAGGGCTTCCCACACAAATAGTCATCTGGCACAACCGCTCTCAGAGCCGGAGTTGGCCGCGCTCCGCCGCAGTGTCACCCGACAAGCACCCTATGGCGCTCCTGAGTGGCAAGCGCACATCGCGGCCACGCACGGGCTCCAATCGACCCTGCGACCGCGGGGGCGTCCTCGCAAACCTTCGGATAAGTAGCCTTTTGCTCCCCTGCAATCCAACATTTCCCGGCGCGCTTGCCTTGCACGTCCTGAGCTTGTCGAAGGGTGGCGGTCCGGCTATCATTGACAACTCACTTCCCCCTGACTGTTCCACCATCCCCGCACGAGATGTTTGCCGTACTCTGTCCAGAAATTTCTATTGACAGGAATGGGCGCAATCCGCAATCGTGCCACGACACTGAAGGAGGCGATGCTGGATCGATCACGGGACTGGGACTCGCCCACTACGATGGAAATCACGATCGTCCGCGATGGCATCACCAGAGTGAAGCTGAACGAGATGGCGAAGCAGCAATTTGGAGATATGGTGAAAGCGGTCGTCGACGTGGAACAGGGCATAATGGCGATCGGCGGCGAACTGCATTCGGACGAAGAAGCCATCCTTCTCGATCAGGGATCTGCGCAAAGACACCTCTGGGGAATCAACCTCTATCCCGAACGGCCGCCTTTGGAATGGATCGAATTCGATTCCATGATCAATGTGCGCCCCTCCGGCGGGAATCGTTCACGATCTGTCGAACGTGCCGACATTCGACAGGCGATCACCGCCATCGTCAATCGTTTGGTCGAAGGGTAAGCCCTATGCCCTATCTGCACGCGAATCTTGCCGCCGGCCGATGGCAGACCCTTCCGCTTCTCGAACAACTGGCCAATGTCGGCAGCGATGTCGCGCGCGCGGCGCGATGGTATGGGAAAGACCCTCAGCGTTGCGAACAGGCGTTTATCCGCGCATTGGAATTGCTCGACCTGACGATCGGGGATGACCGGTGGAAAGGTCGCAGAAAAGAACTCACGCGCGTGCGCGAGCTGCTCTGTGATGCGATGCTCGGGGGCTCCGCATACGGGAGCGATCTGGCCAGCCTGGACCGCTACTTCTTTCACTTCGCCGTCGCGGCACGGGCCGGCCGCTGAGGAGCCCACCGATGCGTATGAAACATCCTCCCCATCCAGGGTTGTCGGTCCGACATGACTGTCTCGAACCGCTGGGGCTTTCCGTGGCGGAAGGAGCGAAGGTGCTTGTAGAGCCTTAAAAGGTGTCAGGAACCTTTAATCGGGCCGCCCGCATGCAGCGGCGGACGCCCTCTGGCTCTCAGCGTTCCTTCCAAGCCCAACTTCTTAGCCGTCCGACTGACCCAGAGCTCGGTGCCATAGGGCCGGCCGCGTTGCACGCTGCAGCGGAGCGCCTCAAGCTCCGCCTCTGTCTGCGGTTCATTCACCCAGTCGCGCCAACCCCGTGGTCGATCGAGCGGCCATGGCGCCAGCCACGCCTGCCCGACGCCTCTCCCGTGATCTCGTCGCCACAGACTCGACCATCGCCATTCCTCCGCCCGGATCACCAGTCCGGCGCGTAGGGCATTGCGCTCGACATACCGGCACACCGTCAGGCAATGCTCATCGCGCTGAACGGGAAAGGATTTGAAGCGCCCCTGGTAGAGATGTCCCGACCCGGCTGAGCCGTGGTGGGCATGCCATCGCTGGATGTGCGTGAGAGTCACCCAGGCCATGAAGGCCGATAGCTCTCCATCGCGGCGGGGCCACAGCACCAGATGCCAGTGATTCGGCATCAGACAATAGGCCAGAATCCGCATCGTGAACCGTTCGTGCCCTTCGGCGAGGATCCGCTCGAACGCTTCATAGTCCCCGGGCTTTTCGAAGATCAGCAGGCGTCCGTTGGCCCGGTTCAAGACGTGATAGATGACTTCCCCCCCACCGAGGCCCGCAACGGTCTTCCCATGGGCCGAGAAATTAGCCCAGTCAGGCGCCGCCGTCAACAATAAAGGTTCCTGACACCTTTTCTCCTGTCTCGCCTCCTCCGATCGCTTGTCGGCCTCGCGTCACCGCGGCTCCCCCAATCCCCGCAGCCCCCGCATCCCGCGCGTCTCGGATTGGCCTTGGTCGAGCGTGATCACCTGCGTCTGCGCGACGCTCCAATCTTCAGGGCGTTGTGCCTTCGTACTGACTCCGATGTCGCGGAGTCTGAAGCGGTCCTGCTCGGTGAGTTGGAGCAGACCTTTCTTTAAGTCCACGTTTTCAAACAACTTGGTCGGCGTCTTGGTGCAGATCGTTTTGACTCGTTCGGTCCCCAAGGGCGGACTGATGGTAAACTGAAACCCGTCGTCTGCTGACGGAAAGGCCACCCAACCCATGTTCGCGCGGACCAGCGTCAGGCTCGGGCTCGGGCGCTCGAAATTCGGCAGGAGCATGGTCATCGTGCCGCTCGGGCCGATGCTGAGGACCGTGAGATAGCAATCCTGATTCGTGCGGAACCGGAATTCCGCAGTTTCGCCGACCCGATAGGACGAGCGTAGGGGTTCGATCTCGGTCTTGAACCCCTCGCTGTTCCGTTGATCCCAGAGGTCTTCGACCCACTTCCCGACCGACTGACTCGGGGCTGGTGTCGGGACCACCGAGGTGGGCGCCGCTGCCGGCCCTTTGCTCCGAAGCTCTCGAAGGTCTTCATCCGGCAGCGCGGCAGACGGGATGGTCGCCGGCATCGTGGCTTCCATTTCCTGATCCTTCAGGCGCACGACTTTCGCTTCAATCCACAAGGCCCCGCTCGGATCGAGCTCATAGACGCCGAACACAGCGGCCACCGGACCGGCGTCCTTGCTCTCTGCCTCCGGCTTGAGCGCCCGCATGCCTTCCACCGATTGGCGAATGCGCAAGGCGTTGAGCTGCACGAGATGGCCGGCCATGGCCGACTCGATGCGAGTGCTCACCGAGAGTCGTCGCTTCGACCGGTTTTCGACGAAGTCTTTTACCACGCCGACCACTCCGAATGAGTCATTCATCCGTTCGGCCAATCCTTGGGCCAGCCGGCCGACCGCCTCG
>SWDL01000025.1 GCA_005116795.1 Nitrospira sp.
TTGGTAGAGGTTGGATTTCGGAATCGCGATGTAGTCCTTGAAACGACCCGGCACCGGTCTCCACAAGGAGTGAATGACGCCTAAAATGGCATAGCAGTTCATCTTCGTATCCGTGACCACGCGCAAGCCGGCGAGATCATAGACTTCTTCGAAGGAGATCGACTGCCGTTCCATCTTCTGGTAGATCCCATACAAGTGTTTGGGCCGTCCATGGACACTGCACGGCAACTTCGCCTCGTCCAGGGCCTGCTGCACCATCGTGCTGACGGTCTCGACGTACTCCTGCCGGTCCTCCTCTCGTTTGGCTACGCGCATTTTCAGCATGGCATAGGTCTCCGGCTTCAGATACTTCAGACAAAGATCTTCGAGCTCGTTCTTCATCCAGCCGATCCCAAGTCGATTGGCCAGCGGCGCGTAAATCTCCATCGTTTCCTGGGCGATCTGCTGCTGCTTGGTCTCGGCCAGGTGTTCCAGGGTTCGCATATTGTGGAGTCGGTCGGCCAGCTTGATGAGGACCACCCGAATATCATCGGCCATCGACAGCAGCATTTTTCGGAAGTTCTCGGCCTGCTTTTCTTCGTGACTCCTGAAATGGATTTTCCCGATCTTCGTGACCCCATCCACGAGATGCACGATATCCTTCCCGAACTGGCGTTCGAGTTCATCCGTCGTGGCCAGCGTATCTTCGAGGGTGTCGTGGAGCAGGCCGGCGGCGATGGCGGTGACATCCGACCGGAGAGCCGTCAGCAACCCGGCCACCGCCAGGGGATGCTGGAGATAGGGTTCACCGGACTGTCGGGTCTGTCCCTTGTGGGCCTTCGCCGAGAACTCATAGGCCCGACGGACTAAGTCCAAGTCCGCCTCGGGGTTGTAACTCTTCACCCGAGTTTCCAATTGTTCCAAGCTGGTGACGGTGTCCTGCGGCATCGCCCACCCCTCTCGCGCCTCTGTATCGATTATAGCGCTTGGCTGGCCCGAAGATCACGGACCCGAAGCTGAATCCGCTCCAACCCGTTCCAACGATTCACTTCCGGGATGAAGGCCAGATCCACGGGTTGTCTGAGGGAGAGCCCACGATCCGAGAGCGACCCCATGCGGAACCCGATGCCGTCGAACGGTTGCGAGTTCCCATGACGCACGGTCAGCTTCAAATGGCTCTCACCGACGACTCGAGACTGAAGGATCGTGAGATTCTTCACGGCCAGGGTCGGTTCGGGATTGCCCGGGCCAAAGGGGTGGAACAGTTCCAGCTCACGGACCAACTGCTGCGTGACGTCTTGCAGCGCCACCTCGGCATCGACATGGAGCACCGGGTCCCGCTTCCCAAGCCCTGTGGCCTCGCCCACCACCCGGCTGAACCGCTCGCGCAGGGCCGGAAGGAGATCCTCACGAAGCGTGACGCCGGCGGCGCTTGGATGACCGCCGAAGGCCTCCAGCACCTCTGCGCAACCCTGCAACGCCCGGTAGACATCGACACCGGCCACCGTACGAACCGATCCTTTCGCAACGCCGGACGGCAGAATCGTGGCCACAATGGCCGGCCGGTTGAATCGCTCCACCAAGCGAGCCGCCGTGATGCCCACGACGCCCAGGTGCCACGCTTTGGACCAGACGACGATGGCCCCTGAGCCGCCGCCTTCGGCCGTGACCATCTCGACGGCTTCACGCGTCGCCCGCTCTTCCAGTCCCTGGCGTTCCCGATTGAGCGCATCAAGATGATCGGCGAGACGTTTGGCTTCGAACTCGGACTCGGTCGTGAGCAGTTGAACGCCCGTTTCAGCATGCCCGACCCGTCCCGCCGCATTGATGCGCGGAGCCAGGCGAAAGGCCACGATGCCGGATGAACAAGGGCCCCCGATGCCGGCCGAGACCTTGAGCGCCCTGAGCCCGCAGCGCGCGCCTCCGGTCATCAGCGAGAGCCCTTCGCGGACGAACACACGATTTTCGTCGACCATCGGGACGATGTCCGCGATCGTCGCTAGGGCGACCAAGTCAAGAAAGCTGTCCACCGGCGGATCGTCTGGTCGCCATGCTTGGCGGTAGGCCTGGACCACCTTGAAGGCCAGCGCCGCCGAACAGAGGCCGGTAAAGGGATAACTCGAATCACTGCGGCAGGGATTGATGACGGCGAACGCGGGCGGGACCTGGCCGCCGACTTGGTGGTGGTCGGTGACGATGATGTCCAATCCGAGCCCCCGCGCAATCTCGATTTCCTTGAACGAGGTGCTCCCGCAATCCGAGGTGACCAGGAGCGACACCCCGTCGGCCCGCAGACGCCGGACCGCCGCCTCGTTCAACCCGTAGCCCTCACGAATCCGGTGCGGGATGTACGAACAGACGTTCGCCCCCAGCCCCCCGAAGTACGATAAAAAGAGGCTGGTTGACGAGATGCCATCGACGTCGTAATCGCCATAGAAACAGATGCGCTCGTGGCGTTCCACGGCCGTGCGAAGGCGCTCAAGAGCCACGGCCATGTCGGGAAGCCCCATGGGATCATGGGGGGATTCCGAGGTCATCGTGAGCCAGCGTCGAGCCTCCGCCATAGTGCCGACACCACGCCCCAGGAGCATGGAGGCCGTGACCGGAGAAATCGACAATGCCCGCGATAACGCGTCCTGGCGCTCTCGGTCAATGGTCTTGAAGATCCACTCTCGGACCGGCATAGGACTCCTGTCCTGGGGCAAGGTGAGGGAAGATGCGCAACCGACTGGAAACTCAGGGGATACTAGTCTGCGTTGGAGGGATTGTCAATCGGCATAGGGAGCAGCACTGGGCGCACAACAACCAAGAGGGTAGAGGGGATCGCCCCCCTGCCTCTTGGTTGTAGGGAGAATTCGACCTGTTAGTTCTTCTTTGCTCCGCCCTTGCAGAAAGTTCGCTCATAATTGATGATCGTCCAGCCTTCCTCCTCGGAAATCGTGCCAGGTACGAGCGGCACCATGCCGGTCGGTTTTGGGCTATCGTTGGGGCCGTTGCTCCCGTTCTTGAGGACATACATCAGCTCGCCATCCGTCCGCTTTTTATGGAACTTACAATTGGTGAAATCCCTCGGGGTCGGATTCAAGATGACCGCGGCAGGTCCCTTGCCGTTCCCTTCCGGTCCGTGACAGGTGTAGCACGTTCCCTTGCTCTCGAACATCGCTTTGCCCTTCGCGATGTTCTCTGGAGTTGGCGCAACAGGATTCTTCATTTTCTTGACTTCCGCAATCTTGTCCTTCGGCACTCTTGGTTTCAACGGGTCGAGCTCCTCCCCGGCCATCACCGCGGTGGCTCCGACGACCATGATCGCAGCCATGAGACCCACACACTTCGCAAGATACCCCATCACAGCTCCTCCTTTGTGTTGGACCAGATTGAAAGACACAGACGACTGCGAAAAAACCGGCGCACTATATCAATGAATTCACAGGGTAGTCAAGCAAATCCCTGCCTGTACACCTCCTGACTCTCCCTCACCACGGAGACAAGGGATCAAGGATCGTGCCACCAAGCCTCTGAGTGAATTTCCATAGCTCCTTCAATGACTTCCTCATTTCCAGGCGAAAAGACATACGCGACCGACCAGGAGCTGTGTCGCAATTTCGCCTCACAGCCATCCAGCCTGCCGCAAAAATGGGGGGAAGAAGGAGCGGTGGAGGAGAACCCTACGGACGGGCAAGAATGATATCGCGGACCACCTTGCCGGTTGGCCCAAAGGGTCCTTGTGGCTTTCCATTCATTTCGACCTGCACGCCCCCCGCGTTGCCGAGCGTCAAAACAAATTTGTCATTCGCCGACCACCGGGCCCGATCGCCGCGTTTCAGCAAGACTTCCTGCGGCTGCCCTTCGTCGACTTGGACCAGGACCCAGGTGAGTTCAAGCGCCTGAAGTTCGAGATGGAGCCGCTCACTGACCGCGAGTTCGCCCGTAGAAGGAATCTCGGACGGCGGTAGGAATGGAATAGCCGGCTGAGGAGGCAGCTTCTCCGGGACCGCGCTCGCCACGGCGGCCGGCGACGGATCCGTAGCCTTCTGGAGTAAGTCAGGGGCCGGCCGGGCTTCAGAAGCCTCGCGGGGACGCTCTTTGACGGCGGCATCGACCGGCTTGATGGGGGGCGGCAACATGGCAGGTCGGCGGCTCACCTCGCTGCCGCCCGAGCGGTCTGGTGAGACCGCTGACTGCTCCCGCGTAAACAAGAGCGCCAGCAACAAGAGCGCGACGCCGGCCGCCGCCATGACCGCTTTCTTGTTGGCCTTCCGCCGACGCTCATCTTCGGCCTGCCTGACCCGCAATTTTTCACGTGCATCCTGCTTCGAATAAAACGCGCCTGCGGACTCGTCGAACCGGCGGATGGCTTCCTCTTCCTCCAATCCGAGGGAGCGGGCATAGGACCGGACAAACCCCTTGACGAAGACCTGGTCCGGCAATTTGGTGAAGTTCTCCTCCTCCAGCGCCTTGAGGAACTCCGGATGGATGCGGGTCTTCATCGCGACCTCATCCATCGAGAGTCGCTTGGTTTCCCTCACGAGCCTGAAATACTCGCCGATAGAACCCATGTCAGTGGCTCACGGTTTGCTTGAGTGCACGCTTAACAACCGCCGCGCTTCGGACCCTTCGGGTCCTGTCTTGTCGAGCGTGGCGGCCTTGGTCAGCGCTTCACGCGCCTTGATCGTATAGCCGAGTTGCTGGTACACGCGTCCCAGTTCCAATTGAAGCAGCGGCGGCGGGACATTCGAAGGCCGGACCGTATCGGCATCCTCCAGCGCCCGTAAGGCGTCCTTGAAATCCCCTTCATGGACCAGCGCCCGCCCGAGGCGGTACCAGGCCAAGTCCGGCGTCCCGTAGGTCGGGTTACTCAAAGCTCGCCGGTAGGCTGCGATGGCCTCGCCCCACCGCCCCTGAGCTTCAAGGACCTGTCCGAGATAGGTATGCGCTTCAGAATAGTCCGTGTCCAGCGCAAGCACCTTACGAAACTGTTCTTCGGCCTGTCCATACTTTTCCTTGAGCACATAGAGGTGCCCGAGGTAATACTGGGCCTCTTTCAGCTTGGGATCCGTCCGGATCGCCTTCTGGAAGGACACAAACGCCGCCTGCTGGTCCTGTTCGAGATTGGCCACCCCCTGCTTGAAGTGTGCGAGGGCCTGATTGGTCACCTCTTCACTGGTCGCACAGCCTCCGAGAATCACCAGCCCCCAGACACAGAGAATCGCCCACAGCCTTCCGGCTCCCCGAGGGCTTCCGGTGCCGTCCGGGTCACCCGAAGTTGATCCCACGAGCCGGCTTGTCATCGAATGTCCTCAAAGTGGGTCAGGCGCTTGAACTCCTGAAACCGCGCCTCAATTTCTTTGTAGTCGAGCGCGCGGAGCCGGTCAAGGCTAAACCCTTCGACCGTGAACGACGCCATTACGCTGCCGAAGACAACCGCCCGGCGAAAAGACTCCTCGGACAAGTTGCCCGTCGAGGACAAGTATCCCATAAACCCGCCGGCGAAGGTATCGCCCGCGCCGGTCGGATCCAGGACCGCCTCGAGCGGGAAGGCCGGCGCGCCAAACATCTGCTTCTGATTGAACATGAGGACTCCGTATTCCCCGCGCTTGATGATGAGGTGCTTGACCCCCCGGCTGAGCACCTCTTTCGCCACCTGCACCAGATTGGGATTCCGGCCGAGGGCACGCGCCTCCCCGTCGTTGATGATCAGCACATCCACCTGCTCCAGCACACGCCACAAGGCCTCAGGCTTGCGCTCAATCCAAAAGTTCATCGTATCACAGGCCACCAGCGACGGCCGCTTCACCTGCTCCAACACCGAGAGTTGCAGCTCCGGATCGATATTGCCCAGGAACAGCAACTCGGGCGCCCGATAGGAGTCCGGAATGTTCGGGCGAAACGTTTCGAACACGTTCAACCGGGTATCCAGCGTCTGCGCCTCGTTCAATTGATGCGTATAGGCGCCCTTCCATCGAAAGGTCTGGCCGGGCCGTCGTTCAAGGCCGGTCAAGTCGATCCCGCGGCTTTTCAAGAACTTCACATGGGCTTCGGGAAAATCCTCGCCCACGACGGCGATCAGCCGGACCGTCGTGAAGTAGCTCGCGGCGGTGGAAAAATAGGTGGCCGAACCGCCCAGGACTTCCGTCACTTCTCCGAACGGCGTCTTCACGCTGTCCAGCGCCACCGAGCCGACCACCAACAATGCGCCCATCTTCCGTCCTCCCTCTCTTCTCTATTCCAGTCGCCGGCCAAGCAAGAGGGCCAACCGCTTCTTGGTGCGCGACGGCGCCTTGTCCGGCGCCGTCACGATGGCGTTCTGGAGCGCCTGACCGCAGGCGCAGGTCCGTGGCTGCTTCGCGACCGAGACCGCCGCGCGGATGATCCGCTTGGCCAGCGCCACGTTCTTGTGGAGTGTCATGAGGATGGCCTCGACGGTCACCGCCGCTTCGCTCTCGTGCCAGCAATCATAGTCGGTCACCAACGCCATCGTGGCATAGCAGAGTTCCGCCTCACGGGCCAGCTTGGCTTCGGGAAGGTTGGTCATCCCGATGACGTCCACGCCCCACTGGCGGTACAACCGTGATTCTCCCTTGGTCGAAAACTGAGGCCCTTCGATGCAGAGATAGGTTCCCCCGGAGCGGACCGCAGTCCCGACAGCCTGCCCGGCCTCCTGAAGCGCCTGTCGCAACGACGAGCACGTGGGATCGCCAAAGGCCACGTGGGCCACGATCCCTTGCTCGAAGAACG
>SWDL01000026.1 GCA_005116795.1 Nitrospira sp.
CAACCGGTAGAACCACTCGAGATGAAGCGTGCGCCATGCCGATGGCGCGCGCTTCACCACTCCCGCCAGCACATCGAATGTCCCCCCGACTCCCTGGCAGATCTTCACGTGCACCTGCGGAAGATACCGTGCCATCCACTGCTCTTGCCGGGGACTTCCGAGGGCAAGAAAGAGCACGTCGGGCTTCGCTCTATTGATCTGCTCGATTAAACGAGGCATCTCCGCCTCCGCAAGAAACCCATGTTGAGTCCCTACGATCGCAAGACCGGGATGATCATGGAGGAGACGGTCCTTGACCCCCTCGACGACCTCCGGCTTCGCGCCGAATAAAAAAATCCGAGCCCCATGTTTCGCAGCCAGCGCGCAGAGGTGCGGCATGAACTCCGACCCGGGAACCCGCTCGAATCGCCCGATACCCAACAGGCGTGCCGCCATCACGACCCCGATGCCATCCGGCAGCAACAGGCCGGCTTGCGCGAGTTGCGTCCCGAGCACCGGGTTGCTCCAAGCCTTCATGACTTTCTCTGGATTTACGGCAATCACGGCTTTAGGAACAGACCCGCGCGTCAATTGCCACTCCGCCCACTCCAGCGCAGCGGTCATCGTGAGGCAATCTACCGGAACCCCCAGCAACTCAGTGCGACGGGGCATCGACGGTCCACTGTCGGACATCATGCAACAGATCCTTCACCACCAGAGAAGGGGTCGAATAGCCCTCGAACCAGATGGTCGTCAGAAATTCATGCGGTAACGCCGTGGTGACGACGGTGCGGAGCGTCGAGATCGGCTCTCGATGACTGTACCGCGCCGAACGCCAGCCGTGGATCGGAAGCAACTCGCCGCGATGCACATGGCTCACGCCCCCCTCGACATGCAATCCCACCGTTGCCCCGGAGATGAGCAGCCGATACCCATCATGCTCCGGGTAGGGATCGACGCCTAGGTGCCAATTCAGTTCCAATCGATGCTCACCTGAGCCCGTCAGACGATCCCACACCAGCCAGAGCGCGGGAGGCGCATACACGACCGCGCGCCAATGGACGACGCCCGCTCGCTCTTGGTAGCCCGTGTGGACGGCGAGCAGCACGACGCCACCACCCGGGAGATCGTGACGGCGAACCAGTCGACACGAATAGGGCTTCGACCAGATGAAGGCGCCGGTCTGTTCGGCCTGATCGAGATTGTCCACGGTCACCGTGTTATGCGCCCGGGTGCCGCGAAAATACGCTCTCCAAATATCGTCGCCGGTGTAGGTCCCGGTTCCGGGATCGACCAAGACGTCTTCTCCACCGTACCGAAAGAGGAGGGACAGGGCATCGGCGTGTCCGTGGCCGAAACAGGGCGCCATTCCGAGCGGGCCATGATCAAGGACCATCAGCCCTCGGCCGCCGTAGGAAGGCCGAAGGATCGAGTACCCTGCCTCTTGCAGCACGACGGTCATCGCTCGCACATCCTCCCGCCGGCTCGTGTCCTGCTCCGTCCCCGACAGTCTGAGCGCGCGCGAAAGCGCGAACCCGCCGTCGGCATCCCCGATCGGCGGCAGGCAGCCGGATCCGTGGCCGAAGAGCTGCAGAAACTCTTTCGCCCGTGCGAAGGCCCCCTGCAAGATCGCAGACGGCGGTTCCCCCGTCTGCTCAAGGAGACGAACGGCCAGACCAATCAGATCCGCAATGAACGCCAGATAGGCAAAGGCCTGCTCGGCGCCCCCGCCGTCCGCCAAGATCTGCCGTGGGGTTTGGTCTTGCAGCAACGCCAGCCCCTGCGATTTCCACTCGTGGGCGCGCGGCAGTTCCGGCAGGAGACAACCCGCATACAGGAGCCCGACGGCCTCCGCAATCGTGTGATTGCCGAATGACGAATGCCGTGACAACTTTCGAGCGATGAACTCGGCGTGCTCATGAACCATACGGACATATGTGGCCCAGGTGCGGCGCGGGTCGGTCAGGGAGCGTCGGACCATGTCCAATGCGTGGGACACGGCCAGGATCCGGAGCGCACATTCCATGGCGGAGATATAATGGATGCCTTGCAACAGCGGATTGGCGCCCATCCAGGAACGGAGTTGAGCCTCGATCAGCACGACGGCTCGCGCGGAATCCGGCGGTTGGCTCTGACCCGCAAGCAAGGCCAGACCGACGAGTTGTTGGAGTCGGGACGGCTCCCACGCAAGACGGACGTCACCATAGGGGTTTCCGACCCGATACGGGATGAGGGGCGAGAACTTCCGTGGCCAGCGCCGGTCTGTGTCAGGCGCGACATGCCAGACGTCCGGTTCCGGACGCCAGCGCCAGGAGGATTCGAGAGACTCAAGGCCTCCGTCGAGAAGATGCGCGCGTGTCTTCTGGTCGATCCGGCCCGCCCAAGGCAATTCCGGGAGTCGATGGGCCGCACTCATGCAGAACGCGTATCGGCTGACCTCGCCGGCATGCGCTCTTTCGTCAGTCGTGTCCGAGAGCCCGTGAGAAATCATTAACCAGCACAACCCGACCTGTTGGGCGACCCGATGGGCGATTTCGGACGGCGGCATGACCTTCAGACGCCGCCGGTACCACCCCAGCCGAGGCGCAATGGTGTTCATCGCTCCGAGTGGGGACGGCTCTTTCTTAGTGGTCGAGGGAAAGGCCGCTGATTGGTCGCCCGGAAGCATCATTCCGCCCCTATTTCTTGCATGAGATTCGTGTGAAGACTCCTGATCGCAGCCAAGCAGGTGCGGGTTGTGGCCTCCAATCCCTTCCACGCGATCGGAGGCGCTCCGCCCTGGGTTACCGCCT
>SWDL01000160.1 GCA_005116795.1 Nitrospira sp.
CGAGTGGGAAAAGGCGGCGCGTGGAACCGATGGGCGGCGGCATCCTTGGGGGAACGGTGAGGAGAGCATCAATCGCAAGATAAAAGAGCAAGAGATGCGATCCGGCGGCAAGGGAACCTTTGCAGTCGGAAGTGTCCAGGAGGATGTGTCGCCCTACGGGGTCTCTGATGTGGCAGGGAACGCATGGGAATGGGTGAAGGATTGGTATGCCCAGGACTATTACGTCCTTGGGCCGTCCCGTGATCCGCAGGGACCGCTGCGCGGTTCCTTCCGCGTGTTTCGAAGCGGCGATTGGAGCCAACCACCTCCGGAGATGCACCTCAGTTATCGGGGGTGGGATGAGATGACGTATTGGGGGCCGACGCTTGGATTTCGTTGCGCCGCCGATGCGCCTCAGTAATCTCGAATTTCTTTCAATCTCCCCTCCCTTTTCTCGGCTCTTCGAGGATCTCCATAGTGTCACGATTGCCCTCGCCCTCGTCGTCTCGTGTGTAGCCCTGCTCGCCGCGGGTGAAGAGGCCGAAGCCTCTGTGAACCTTCCCCTTCATCACTGGGCCTATGAGGCCATCGAGCGACTCACGGCGATGGGCGTGATCGACCGGGCCATCGTGGGAACCAAACCCTATAGTCGAAAGCAGGCGGCCCGCTCTGTGGCCCGAGCGGTCGAACAGGTCAAGGCAGGGCACGTGTCGTCTGAGTTGGAGAAGGGCGCTTCCGAGGCGCTCTTGTCGCGACTGGCGGGAGAATTTCACGCCGAGCTGGTGGGGCTTGGCGCCCTGCCTGATGAATCAGGACCGTCGCACGGCACGGTGCGTTATGGAGGCCAGCTCAAAACGGAAGTGGATGCCTTCTCGGTCGGCGGCGGCCAAACAGTCCGATTCCGCGAGAACCGCGGTGGTGAGTACTACGCGAACGGCCTGCAGAATCAGACCGACGTCCGGGGATGGATGGAAGTCGGCGACTGGGCTTCGGTGATGGCTCAGCCGAAGTTCATCAGCAATCGTCATGGGCTGGGCTTCGGCGCCACCGATAACAGCCGGAATTTTTACTTACGCGAGTTCAGCGCCAAGCTCAGCCTGTTCAACGTGTCGCTTGAGGTGGGGCGGGGCACGCTCTGGTGGGGACAGGGTACTCACGGGTCTCTGCTCCTGACCGACCATGCCTTTCCGATGGACATGGTCAAGCTCGGGAGTGAAGAGGCCTTCCGCCTGCCGGGGTTCTTGCGTGGACTCGGTGAGTGGAAGGTGAATTCGTTCCTGGCGCAACTTGAGCGAGACCGGGATTTCTCACGGGCGAAAGTCTTCGGCCTTCGCGTGAGTTACTTGCCCGCGAGTTGGCTGGAACTCAATGCGACGCGGCTGACTCAGTTCGGCGGCAAGGGGCGCGGGCAAGACTTTCCGGAGGCGATCCTGAAGGCCTATGGGGATCCGCCCAACCAAGCCGGAGCGGCGGAGGTCAATGAGCAGATCATGCTGGACTTTCGTGCGCGTGTTCCCGGCGTGCCCTACCTGATTCCGTTCCCAGGAGGACTCCAACTCTATGGAGAACTCGGCTCGGAAGACAAATGGTCGCAATACCCGCTGCCGAGTCGTGCCGCGATCCTCGGCGGGGTCTATATTCCTCAACTATTTGCCGGCGACACGACGGACCTGAGGATTGAGTACGCGGATACGGATCTGGCCCGTCGCCGAACGCAGGGGAACCTTTCGCAAGTCTGGTACAACAACGGGACGTATGTCAGCGGTCTGAGACACAAGGGATTGCCGTTGGGCCATCACATGGGAACCGACGGGATTGATTGGTACGTGCGCTCCACACGATACGCCACCGATGCCGTGCAAGTGGGGCTCACGTTCAATGTCCAGGAGCGAGATCGGGGCCAACCGATCCATGAGAAAAAGCAGGAGGTCGGGCTGGATGCGGTCTGGTGGATCTCCGATCGCGCGTGGATCAACCTCGGGTACACCTATCAGAAGATCAGGAACCCGGGGCAGGCGACCCAGATCAATCCGTTTGTGGAAACGTTCGCCGCCGATCTCACCGCCAAGAACCATCTGCTCTCAGGTTCCTTCACGGTCGAGTTCTAGCCGTCAACCGGCTGTCGCGGGTGGTGAAAGTGAACGACGCCTGCTGTGCCGGTCCAAGGTTCGATCTCGCTCCACCAGAAGATAGGCAAGTTGACGCCCACCATAAATTGAAGTATCGTCAGTGGGACTCACTACATATTGGGGTATCATTCAATGATTCTCCCTACCGCGGTTCTATTTCTTTGCAGGCAAGGTAGTTGAACTCCGCATGGTTCCAATGCCGATGACGGTCAGAAGATCCGACATGATGGTCGCGCTGGGGCTGAGCCTCCTGCTGCTCGGTCCCCTGTCTCTTGCGGCTCAGACAGAGTCGCCGGGATCGTTCCTTGGCGCCTTGGAGGGATCGGGGAATCCGTCAACGGGGTCGTCAGGCGAGCGGGCGTCTCAACTGGAGCGCGCCGAGGCCGAGATCCTGGATGATCTTCCGTACACTCGTGGAGGGAAGAAAGGGATCAAAGACTATTCAAAGAAGAAAGACACGACTCGATCGGCGGGCCCGGCCTTGTCTCCGGCGCCTGTTGTCTCTCTGCCCTCAGATCTTGAGCTCTATTTCGCGGAGGGGCAGGTGGGCGATGCCGCGGTAAAACTCAGCCAATTCGGGTATGACCTCTTTACAGCCTCAGGCCAACCCTTTGACCCCTCTGAGGTCTCTCTGGTTGGACCGGACTACATGCTTGGTCCCGGCGATGAATTCGTCGTCACGCTCTGGGGACTGATCGACGGCCACTACAAAGCGCGGGTGAGCCCGGAAGGCATGGTGGTCTTGCCCAAGATCGGTGAGGTGCCGGTCGCAGGTATCCCCTATGGAGGATTGAAGTCGTTATTGGAGCGGGCGTTCGCCAAGAACTACAAGAATTTTCAACTGAACGTCACGATGGCGAATCTGAGAGGCATCCATGTATTCGTCGTCGGCGGGGTGCAGCGGCCCGGCAGCTATCCCTTGCATTCCTTGTCCACCGTCTTCCACGCCCTGTTTGCCACCGGGGGGCCGACGAAAGCCGGCAGCGTCCGTGACGTCCGCGTGCTGCGCCAAGGGAAGGTCGTCGCGAACCTTGATCTTTACGACTTCTTGCTGAAAGGCGATAAATCTCGGGACGTCCGGTTGCAGGACCAGGACACGGTCTTTGTGCCGCTGATCGGGCCCGTCGTGGCCGTGACCGGCGAGGTGAACCGACCGGCGATCTACGAACTGAAAGGGGCGTCGACGCTGAGAGACGTGTTGGACATCGCGGGCGGCGTCCGTCCCACGGCCTATCTGGCGCGTGTTCAGGTTGAGCGCATTCAGGCCCATGAGGCGAAGGTGGTCCTCGATTTCGATCTCAGTCTGACGGGTGGAAAAACCATCGCATCCAGGAAAGGCGCCGGCCGGGACCAGATGCTCGATACGCCGGTCCAGAGCATGGACCTCGTCAAAGTGCTGCCGATCAATGCGGCGGTGCAGGGTGTGGTGTACCTGAAGGGCCATGTGGTGCGACCGGGACCCTACCAGCTCCGAACGGACATGCGGATCAGCGATGTGGTCCAAGGCTTGGGGGATCTCAAACCTAACGCCTACATGGAAGCCGAGCTCACCAGATTTTCGTTTCAGAGCGACAAACCGTCCATCGAAATTATTCCCATCGATCTTGCGAAAGCCTTAGCCGGAGAGGCCTCGCAGAATCTCGCATTGAGGAACCTAGATACCCTGACCGTCCGTCCCATCCCAGAGTCAGAACTGAATCGGGAAGTGTTGGTGAAGGGAGAGGTCGCCCGGCCGGGTCCCTATACGGTGCAGCGTGGAGAGCGGCTCAGTTCCTTGCTCCGGCGGGCCGGTGGGTTTACCAGCCGAGCCTATCCGAAGGGAGCCGTCTTTCTGCGTGAGTCCGTCAAGGCGGCCCAGCAAGCTGAATTGAAGAAATTGAGCGCCCTGCACGCCCAGCATCTGAGCGCCGAGGCGTCATCGCTTGCGATGGGGGGGTTGGATAAGCCGCAGGCCGAGGCCCAGAAGGAAGTCTTATCAATCCAGAAACAGGCGCCGCAGCAGTTTTCAGCACAAGTGACCTTGGGCCGCATGGTGGTGAGAGTCGACGTCCCGGAAAAACTCGAACAGACGCCTGACGATCTGGTCCTGGAACCAGGGGACCAGTTGGAGATTCCCTCCCTGCCTACGACGGTCAGCGTCCTGGGCAGTGTGCGGAACCCGACAGCGCTGCGCTATCGGGACGGCGCCGAGCCGAATGAGTATGTGCGAGTCGCCGGAGGCCTGACCTCGGATGCCGATTGGGAAGGCGCGTATCTGTTAAAAACAGATGGGTCGGCCGTGTCGCTCTATGCGGCCCCGGCCGGCTTCGGATCCAACGGGCACCGTCCATTTGACCTCCCACGAGTCGAAGCCGGGGACGCCATCGTCGTGCCACCACGCGTTGAGATTCGCACACGACCACTTCCCATGTGGCACACGGTGCCGGATCCGTCACAGGTTCCGTTCGGAGCCGGCCCGGAGAAGAAGTAGGTGGACTTTGCTGCGAGGCGGATGAAAAGAGCGAATCGGAAACCGAGTCTTGCCTGCCGTCTCCTGGCGGCCTGGCTGGTCACACTGATGGCCTTGCCTGTTCCCGTGCTGGCCCAGGCTCCGACGGGAGGCGGCGCGGCGCCTCCTGCTGGGCCGTCTCCGACCGGTGTGCCGGCAAGCTCCCAGGCAGCGAACCCTCAGAAGACTGAAGCCAAGGCCGGCAAGAAAGCCGAAGAGAAGGGTGACGACAAGACCGCGCAATTCCCGCCGGAATGTCTCTCCCCACAAAGCCCGCATGAGTTGCAGACTTGCTCGAAATTCCTCGCCGCTCTGAATCCGACATTGGCCGACGAGGTCCGCCAAGCCGTCGGGCAGGGGGACCTGCAGCGGGCCAAAGACCTCATCGACGTCTTCGAGCTGCAACAACAAGCGAAGTTCAAGTCCAAGGCTGAGGAAAAGGAGAAGAAGACGGGCGAGCAACTTGTTCCCGACTCTCCGTTCACCAAGGCGATCGAGCCCGAACTGTCCGTCGAGATCGAGCCCTTCGGGTACAACCTGTTCCAGGGAACCGGAGCTGCTCCGGCTCCCCCCGGCACACAAGTTCCTGTGTCTTCAGATTACATCCTTGGCCCGGATGATGAATTCACCGTCACGGTCTGGGGGCAAATGGACGGCGTGTACAAAGTGCATGTGAATCGGGAAGGCGAAGCGATCTTTCCGAGAATCGGCGCGCTCCCGGTGGCCGGCCTGTCCTACGGCGAACTCCGCAACTATCTCGCGCGGGCCTTCTCGCAGCAATTCAAGGGCACCTCGATCAGTGTGGCGATGGGGCAATTGCGGAGCATTCAAGTCTTTGTGGTGGGCGAAGTCCAGAAGCCCGGCGCCTATACGATGGGGTCCCTCTCCATGGTCTTGAGCGCCCTCTTTGCCTCAGGCGGCCCGACCAAGACGGGCACCCTCCGGGACATCCGCTTGATGCGGAACGGCAAGGTGGTGGCGCAGATCGATCTCTATGACTTTCTGCTCAAGGGAGACAAGTCGCAGGACCAGCGTCTGAACGACCAGGACACGGTCTTTGTCCCGCTGGTGGGGCCGGTCGTCGGGGTGGCGGGGCATGTGCAACGACCGGCCATCTATGAGGTGAAGAGCACATCCACGTTGGGAGATGTGCTGACGTTGGCGGGAGGCATCCGCCCCACGGGCTACCTCACGCGTGTGCAGCTCGAGCGCATTGCCGATCACAAGAAACGCGTCGCCATGGATCTCGACCTTGCCGCGGAACCCGTCGATCAGACCGGCCTCACTCCCGTCAGCCATAGGAGCGGAAGTGATGTGCTGCACACCGCCCTTCAGAACATGGATTTGGTCAAGGTCTATCCGATCAGTCCGGTGCTCCAGAAAGTCGTGTATCTGAAGGGGCACGTGCTGCGCCCCGGCCCCTACGAGTTGAAAGTCGGCATGAAGATCAACGAAGTCGTCGCCGGTCCGTTGGACTTGCTCCCGGAGGCCTTCCTCGACTATGCGCGCATCGTGCGTTACTCGGGGCCGGAGCGAACTCGGCAGGTCGTTCCGTTCAGACTGCTGCGCGCATTTGCAGGTGACCCCGCGTCGAACTTGGAGCTTCAGGCGCTTGATGAACTCGAGATCTATTCCAAGGAGGAACTCAAAGCGCTTCCGACCGTGTCCATTGCCGGGGAGGTCAGAAAGCCCGGCACCTATCCTCTCTTACGAGCCATGCGGGTGAGCGACCTCATCGTGGCGGCGGGAGGCTTCCAACGACTGGCCTCGTTGAAACAGGCTGAACTGACCCGCTACTCGGTCCAGGACGGCAAATCGTCCGCGAGCACGGTCATCATTGACCTCGACAAGGCCGTTGCCGGCGATCCCCAACATAATGTCGAGCTGCAAGAGCTCGATGCGCTCGCCGTTCGCCCGGTTTCCGAGTCGGAAGTCGGTCGGAGTGTCACCGTTCAGGGCGAAGTGAAGCTGCCGGGCCAGTATTGGACGACGCGGGGTGAGCGGCTGAGCGCCGTGCTCAAACGGGCCGGCGGATTCACGGAACGGGCCTATCCCCGCGGCCTTGTGTTGATTCGGGAATCCACCAAAATGGTGCAGCAGACCGAGATCCAAAAGTACGTCGCCGCCCAAAAGCAGCGGCTGACGTCGGAAGCGGCCGCTTTAATCGGCGGGGCAGGAGGTATGCAAGGCAGTCAGAGTCAGGCGGAACAGGCCGCCCTCACGGCGCAAACTCAAGCCTTGGATCAACTCGCCGCACGTCTGACTCCCGGACGCGTCGTGGTCAAAATGACGTCGATCGACCGGTTGGAAGGGACGGTCGACGACGTTCTGCTGGAACCAGGCGATCAAATTACCATTCCGCAGACCCCGACCACTGTGACGATCGTCGGCGCCGTTCGGAATTCCACCAGTGTCCTTCACCGGACCGGCTTGGCCGTGGACGATTATGTGCGTCAGGCGGGGGGATACATGGAAGAGTCGGACAAGGGGAACATGTACCTGGTCAAGGCGGACGGTTCATCAGAATCCTCTTGGCTGAAATTCAAACAAATGGAGGCGGGCGATACCATCGTCGTGCCGCAGAAAACCGAAGCCAAGGTGCGCCCGCTTCCCTTCTGGAATTCGATTGCCACGATCTTCGCCTCACTGGCGACCGCGGCCGTGGCGTTCGTGATCATCGGACAGGCGCGATAAGGCGTCAAGAACGAATGGATGAGATGTCGGGTCACAGAGACGCTCCAGAGGTCACCCTGCTGGATTACTGGCGGGTGGTGTGGAAGAGGAGGCGGCTGATCGGCGGCCTCATGGCGGGGGGAGTCCTGCTTGCCATGGGGCTCAGTCTCCTGGCGCCGAAGATCTATGAGGCCTCCGCGTCCATACTGCCTCCCATAGCGGAACCGAGCGGCGGGGGCATGGGAGCGGCCGCGGCGCTGCTCGGTGGGCAGGGGATGAGCATTTCCTTGCCGGGCATGCCGGCCACGCCGGTGGATCTGTTCGTGGCCATGTTAAAGTCCAAGACCATGGCGGAAGGGCTGGTGCAACGCTTCAACTTGATGCAGGTCTATCAGTCAAAGGCGGAGGAGGATGCCGTCCGAGCGCTTGAGGGCAGTACGCGGATTACGACCTCCAAAGAAAAAGTCATCAAGGTGACGGTGGAGGCCCAAGATCCGCAACTGGCGGCAGACCTGGCGAACGGCTATGTCGAAGGGCTCGACAAGCTGAACCGCACCTTGGCCGTGACGAAGGCGGGGCAGAATCGCCTGTTTGTCGGGAAACGCCTCGCTGACACCAAGATCGATCTGGCGGCAGCCGAAGATGCGCTGGTTGAATTTCAATCCAAGAACAAGACCGTCGCGCTGGATCAACAGGCGGCGGCGGCCCTGCGAGCCGCGGCGGAAATTCAGGGACGTATCAGCGCGGATGAGGTCAGACTCCAGGTCATGCAGAACTTTCTCACGCCGGAAAATCCTGATGCCATCAAGCTCACGCTGGAGATTCAGCAGTTGAAGCGACAGCTTCACATGCTGGAGTCCGGCAATGGGGGAAAGGGGATGGCCCCGGGCGATCGCCTGCACCCAGCCTTCTCCAGCGTCCCGACACTCGGGATCGAGCTTGCCCGGCTGATGCGGGATCTGAAGATTCAGGAGACCCTCTATGCCATGTTGGCGTCGCAGTATGAACAAGCGCAACTGGCCGAGGCGAGAGATACGCCCACCGTCCAGGTGTTGGATCACGCCAAACCGCCCTTCCGGAAAATCCGTCCCTCCGTCCGTCTCAACACGATGGTGGCGGGGGCCACGGCGATCTTGATCGGCGTTCTGCTGGCGTTTTTCCTGGAATATCTCGAACAGGTGAAGCGACGACGAGTGGTCGCCAAAGTCACCGGCCTCGCTGAGAGTGTGCCGGCCGATTCCCTCTCGGAGGAAGAGACGTTCGAGACTGTCCGGTGACGGACCGGCCGGGGTCGGACGGATCGGATCGGCGCGTCTTCGAATGAGACGAGCCCTGAAAATGATCGCGCGTAAATCCTCACTCCTCTGACCTCACGCGCTTCTCGCATGCCCGCCCACACCGTCCTCAGCGAACTCCTGGCGATCTTTGCCGTCTCGATCGTCGTGGTGTTCCTGTTCCAGAAATTGCGACTACCGTCGATTGCGGGGTTTCTGGTCGCGGGGTCTCTCATCGGGCCGTCGGGACTCAACCTCGTCTCCGACACGGGACAGATCCGCGTCCTGGCGGAAATCGGCGTCGTGCTGCTCCTGTTCTCCATCGGAGTGGAATTTTCCCTTGCCCATGTCGTGGCCGGACGGAAATTTCTGCTGGTCGGCGGCCCGGTTCAAGCCGTCAGTGTCGTCGCACTCGTCGCGGCAGGCGGCGCGCTGGCGGGCCTAGGGATACGACAGGCCTTGTTCTGGGGCTGCCTCGCGTCGCTCAGCAGCACGGCGATCGTGTTGAAAGCGTTGGCCGATCGGGGAGAAAGCGAGTCGATGTACGGTCGGCCCACCATCGGCATCCTGGTCTTTCAGGACCTGGCCGTGGTGCCGA
>SWDL01000027.1 GCA_005116795.1 Nitrospira sp.
GCCCGAGGCCCATCGGCTCATCGGAGACTACGTGGCCTCATGGGTGCGTGAGCGAATCTGGGCGAGTTCGCCGGATCGCCCCGCGCCCATCGCCGCAGAGGTCTCATCGGGAGGCAACACGCCATGATAACGCCGAGCGGCGGTCCGACCTACATTCTCGGCATCTCCGCCTATTACCACGACAGCGCGGCCTGCCTGGTGCGCGACGGCGAGATCGTGGCGGCCGCCCAGGAGGAGCGCTTCACGCGGAAGAAACACGATGCGCGGTTCCCGGCGCAGGCTCTGTCGTACTGCCTGAAAGAAGGACGGGTCGCTCTGCGCGATGTCCACTCTGTCGTCTTTTACGAGAAGCCCCTGGTCAAGTTCGAGCGGCTGCTGGAAACCTACGTCTCCTTCGCCCCGCGGGGACTCAAGTCCTTCTGGGCGGCGATGCCGGCTTGGCTCAAGGAAAAAGTGTTCCTGAAAGATCTGATGAAGAAGGAGTTCGCGGCCCTCGGAGGAGTGGACGCTTCGTCGGTGCCGCCGATCCTGTTCCCCGAGCACCATGAGTCGCACGCCGCCTCCGCCTTCTTTCCGTCGCCCTTTCAGGAGGCGGTGGTGCTGTGCATGGACGGCGTGGGGGAGTGGGCCACCTCCTCGGCCTGGCTCGGCAAAGGCCGCAGTCTGACTCCGCTCTGGGAAATTCCGTTCCCCCACTCGCTGGGGCTGCTCTATTCCGCCTTTACCTATTACACAGGGTTCAAGGTGAATTCGGGCGAGTACAAGGTCATGGGACTTGCGCCATACGGCGAACCCACGTACGTCAAGCAGATTTACGAACATCTCATCGACCTGAAGCCGGATGGGACGTTCCGGTTGAACATGGACTATTTCGATTACTGCACGGGATTGACGATGACGAGCTCGAAATTCCATGCCGCCTTCGGCGGACCACCCCGGAAGCCGGAATCCCCGCTCAGCCAACGGGAGATGGATCTGGCCCGATCGATCCAGGAAGTGACGGAAGAGGTCATGCTCCGATTGGCGAAGACCCTTCACCATGAGACCGGCATTGCCAACCTCTGCCTCGCCGGAGGCGTGGCGTTGAATTGCGTGGGAAACGGCAAGATCTTGCGGGAGGGGCCCTTCACGAATCTCTGGATCCAACCGGCAGCCGGGGATGCGGGCGGGGCGATCGGCGCCGCGCTGGCCGCCTGGCACACCTGCCTGGAGAAGCCGCGTCAGGCCGACGGCCTGCATGATCGGATGCGGGGGGCCTATCTGGGGCCGGCCTTCAGCAATGCGGAGATCGAACAGGTTCTGAATTCAATCGGCGCCCGATACATACGGCTGAGCGATGAGGAATTGCCGGGACGCGTGGCCGAAGAATTGGCTCAGGAAAAGGTCGTCGGATGGTTCCAGGGACGGATGGAATTCGGTCCGCGCGCCCTTGGAGGTCGCAGCATCATCGGGGATGCGCGCAGCACCAAGATGCAATCTGTCATGAATCTCAAGATCAAGTATCGTGAGTCCTTCCGCCCCTTCGCCCCCTCGGTCTTAAGGGAGCAGGTCGGCGACTACTTCGATCTCAATGCCGATAGCCCGTATATGTTGCTGGTCGCCCCCCTGCGTGAGAAACGGCGGAAGCATATGACGGAGGCCCAGCGATCGCTGTGGGGGATCGACCTGCTCAATGTTCCGAAGTCCGATATTCCCGCAGTCACCCATGTCGACTATTCCGCGCGCATTCAGACGGTGCACCGGGAGACCAATCCCCGGTATTACGACCTGATCAAAGCTTTTGAAGAGAAGACCGGGTACGGCGTGATCGTGAATACCTCCTTCAATGTCCGCGGCGAGCCCATTGTGGGAAGTCCCGCCGATGCCTATCGCTGTTTCATGCGGACTGAGATGGATGTCCTGGTTCTGGAAAACTGCGTTCTGTACAAGGCCGACCAAACACCCCTCGCCGATGACACCGACTGGAAGAAGGAATTTGAACTGGATTAGGCCCTCCGATCGAGAAGGAGCATGACAATGGAACACACGACACCGCCCAAGCAACTTCGGTCATTCGGTGGTATGGTCGGCGGAATCTTTCTTCTCATCGCCCTCTGGCCTCTGGTGATCCACGGCCGGCCGGCGCGGTGGTGGGCGCTCAGTCTTTCGACCCTGCTGATTGTTCCCGCCATCATTCAGCCTCGATGGCTCGGCCCGTTGTATCGCGCCTGGATGTGGCTGGGGGTATGGATGGGTTGGATCAACACCC
>SWDL01000028.1 GCA_005116795.1 Nitrospira sp.
CCTCGAAAAAGGGTTGATGGAATATCCGCCCTTCGGCGTGGATGAGTCCGGCCAAAAGATCCGCGACGTGAGCGGCGTCACGATCAGGGCCAACGTCGAGTATCTCGAAGAACTGCTCGACCGGGTCCGGGGTCCCGGTTCGGGCGCCGATATGGTCGATCGCCTGGTGTCCCTGCTCAATGGGCGGATCCTGGATCCCACGTATCACGTCACGCCCGACTTTCTGAAGAATCCCTGGAACAGCTACTCCTACGAATTTGCCTGTTTCCTTGGAGAATTCTGCTGCGAGCTCGCCGGCGATCCGCATTTCCAGTCCAAGATGGCGCGGCAGAAGTTTCTCTCCCCGCTCGTCGTCGCGTTGGGAAAACCCTTCTCCATCGCCAAGATCTACGAACTCTTTCCCCACTTCGGCCAGAAGTTCGCGAAGGATTCGCTCGAGTTTCAGGTACAGGCGGTCACGCCCGGCCGTGCCGTGCTGCGGATGGCCATCACCGAGCGGGTCGCCCGCCAATTCGGGCCCTATCTGAAAGCCTGCGCCGTCCTGGTCTGCGATGCCACCAAGTCGGCCTTGGCCTCGGCGCCGGAGCGGATCCATGGGCGCTTACCCGCCACGGTGGCCGACCTGTCCTGCATCGCGGCAGGCGATTCCTGCTGCGAGTGGGAACTCACATGGGACGCGGAAGACAGAGGATTTCTCTCACGCGTGACATCCCGACGGACGCAAGGCCGGCGCAACGGCCGCGCGGAGGAGCATTTGGTGCAGGACCAACTGCAGGAGATGGAAGCCCGCCACGAGCAACTGCGCGAAGCCTATTTGGATCAGCAACTCACCACCGTGGAGCTACGGCGGCGGCTTCGGGACGTGACGGCCCTCGGCCGGCAAGTCGAAGAGTTGAACGTCGGCCTGGAAGCCAAGGTGAGCGAACGCACCGCGGAGTTGGAGCGGGTGAATCAGGATCTCCAGATCGCCAACCAGCGGCTCAAGGAGCTGGATCAGCTCAAGTCCTCCTTCGTGTCGATCGCCTCACACGAGCTGCGCACCCCCATGACCTCCATCAAGGGCTATGTGGACAATCTGCTCGAAGGCATCGCCGGACCCATCACCGGCAAACAGACCGCCTATCTCACGCGCATCAAGCACAATACCGACCGGCTGACCCGACTGATCACCGACCTGCTCGATCTCTCGAAAATCGAGTCGGGGCTGGTTCCGCTCACGCCCGTGGCCCTGCCCTTGCCGGAGTTGATCAGCGACGTGGTGGACTCGCTCCAGCCGCTGGCGAAACAGAAGGGCCTCACCCTCGTCACGGCGCCGCTCGATCGCCGGACCATTGTACAGGCCGATCGCGACAAGCTCACCCAGGTGCTGATGAATTTGATTCAGAACGCCATCAAGTTCACCGAGACGGGCGGCACCGTCACCGTCGAAAGCGCGATGAACGGCGGCGGCGTTGCCCACCTTTCCGTCGCCGACACCGGCTGCGGGATCGCGCCGGACGAGGTCGGGAAAGTCTTCGACAAGTTCTTCCGCGGCAGTCAGTCGGCTCCGCAGACCCCCGGGGCGGGCCTGGGCCTCGCCATCGCCAAGAGCCTCGTCGAACGCCACGGCGGGGCCATCTGGGTCGAGAGCGCCCCCGGCCGCGGCAGTCGCTTTACCTTCACGGTTCCGACAATCCCGATCTCGCAACCTCCCCCATGACACCACCGGCCCCGTGAAGGCGCGGGCGGAGAATCGCTCCGTCGCGGACTTTATCGAGACGGCGGTGCAAACGCACATTCGGGACACCGAGTGTGTCGATGATGCAGAGATGGCGGACATTCTCAGCAATGAGCGACTTCGGGAACGTCTCCGGCAAGGATCCAAGGATGCCAAGCGAAAGAAGGGCGCGATGATTGGATAAATACAAGATCTTCGAGACCCGCACGTTTCAAGAAGACCTGGCCAATGAAA
>SWDL01000029.1 GCA_005116795.1 Nitrospira sp.
CTTCAACAGCGTGCCCCTCAGCCGGTGGAGTGAGATCCGTGAGACGGTGAACGCCACCGCACGGACGTGAAGCGTGAAACGTCGTTGAATTGGTGCGATGGTGAGTCGGTTGCGTCGATCGCGTGAGTGTGTCTATCGCGACAGACGCGCGACGCAAGAGACTCAATAGACGCAAGAGACGCTTCACGCGGCGCGCTTCGCGCTTCACGGTTCCTCATAAGACCGGTTGGAGCTTCCCCTTGAGGCGGACGACCGCCTTCGTGTGAATCTGACACACCCGCGATTCCGTCACCTTGAGGATGCCGCCGATTTCCTTCATCGTCAGTTCCTCGTAGTAATAGAGCTGCAACACCGTCCGTTCCTTCTCCGGCAACTCCCCGATCGCCTTCGCCAGGACATCCCGGACATTATCGGAGAGCACCTGGGCCAGCGGATCAGGATTTTCGGTGTCGACCAGCGCCGTCAGGATCCGGTGACTATCCGCTTCGCGAACGCCGAGATCGTCCAAACTGATCACCACCGCGCCCTGGGACCGGGAGAGGAACTCGTCCAGCTCCTCCATGCTCATGTTCAACGCCGCGGCCACTTCATGGTCCGTCGGCGGCCGGCCGTGTCGTTTGAGCAGGTCATGGTGCGTGCGTTGTAAGAGCCCGATGCGCTCATGGACCGAGCGTGGAATCCAGTCCATCGACCGGATCTCATCGAGCATCGCGCCGCGAATCCGGAACTCCGCATAGGTCTTGAACTTGGTCTCACGGGACGGGTCGTACTTCGTCATGGCATCCATGAGCCCGATCACACCGGCCGAAATCAGATCGTCCGCATCCAGGTGCGCAGGCAGCCGGTACGCCAGCCGATGAGCCATCGCCCGGACGACGGAGGCAAACTCTCGAATCACGCGCTCACGCTCGACGTCCTGCTTCGAGAGGGCTTTCCGCGTTTTCTCAGATTTCTGCTCGAGCAACGTCTCTCCCTCGCTTTTTTTGCCGCTTGCGACTTTCACGTGGCCTCCATGCCTTCTTGATGAAACATCAAGCGTCTATCGCTATTTGTGAAGCGTCGTTCGTGAAGCGTATCTCGTTTCCGGATTCGGACGCTTCACGCTTCACGTGGTGCGCTTCACGATCTCTGGACGCTTCACGTTTCACGCCTCACGCAATCTGCCGTCTCCAGAAGAACTGCATCGTACCCTTGGGCAACTCCGGCACGTCCCACCCGCCGACGACCTTCGCCAGCTTCTCAAATTGCCGGCTGGACGGTGCGCGGGGATAGAGATCCACCACGGCCCGCTGCCGGCACACCGCCATCGTGACGTAGTCGTCCTCCGGCACATACCCGACGTAATCGATGGAGATGTTGAGAAACCGATCTGCCACCGTGCACAACTTGCGATACACCACCATGGCCTCGGCGCCGCCGGCCGCCATGTTGACCAAGAGCCGGAAGCGCTTTTCGCCGTGCTGGAGAAACAGCACTTTCATCAAGGCATAGGCATCCGTGATCGACGTCGGTTCGGGAGAGGCCACGACCAGAATCTCCTGCGCCGCAACCGCAAAGTAGAGCACGTTGGACGAAATTCCCGCGCCCGTGTCGATCAACAGCACGTCGACGGACCTGGTCAGCCCCTCCAGCTCATCCTGGAGCAGGAGCTGTTGCTCCTGGGAGAGCGCGGTGAGATCGTGGATGCCGGAGCTCGCCGGCAAGATCATGATCCCGCTCGGCCCCGTGGCCACGACATCCGACATAGACTTCTCCCCCGACAGCACATGCTCGAGGGTGTACCGGGGCGCCAACCCCAGCAGCACATCCAGGTTGCCGAGGCCGAGGTCGGCATCCAGCACCAACACCCGCTTGCCGGACCGGGCCAGGGCCAACGCCAGATTCGCCGACACGTTGGTCTTGCCCACGCCCCCCTTGCCGCTCGTGACGGCAATGACTTGTACCCGCGCCACCGGCTCCGTCGCCTGTGCGCCGCCGAGCCGGCGTACTCCTGTCAATTGATCCACGCTTCTCCTCCTGTCATGCTGTG
>SWDL01000030.1 GCA_005116795.1 Nitrospira sp.
CAGATTGGTCGCCGCCCAAAAAGCGGTGTATTGACTTGGGTCGAATTCAAATGCGCCGGCGCCTTTGTTGTAATTGAGGTTGGCCACAATGGGCTTTGCCGAGAACTTAATCTGGAAACGTGTGGCGTCAGTGGGGACGGTCCATGACAACGTGTAGGTGCCCGCACTGGGGTTGCTGACTTGAAGCGGGATGAGACCGACTTTCATCTCAGATTGATGCTGGATGTCATACATCAGCCGCAGCAGACCGATTTCAGAATTAGCAATCGCAGTCTGATCCTCTTCGACATTCACGGCGAGCCGAGCCCCCAGAGAGAGGAACTGAGCGTCTCCCGTCCGTTCAAAGCCCCAGGCGGCCAGCAATCCAGAGTCATAGACGCGGAGCCCTGGATTCGGAGAGCCCAATAGTTTGTTGTATCCGTAAGCCACATTGGGGCGACCGGTAGCGGGATAGTTGTACGCCTCCTTGATGAAGAAATAGGCCAACCCTTCCAGGACATCTTCAAGATCTTCCTTCGTATAGGCCAAGCCTGGATAGGCGCTGCTGGAGAACACATGATTGGCCGGAGTATGGCGCAGGATATCCATGATGGAGGGGGGGAAATAGGTATTCCCGATCATGGAGTACATCACTTGGGTGGCTTCCTCATAGAGACTGATGAGATACCCACGCGTGAGGCTTCGTCCGTGCAGCGGCGCGTTGGGAGATTGGAGGGCCGTGTTCAGGAAATACACCATGTAGCGGTTGACTTTATCGAGATATTGCTGATCTTTTGTCGACATGTAGGAGAGCACCGCTTCGCGCGCGGCGGAAATCCCAAGCCGATCAAAGACGTTCTTGTCTGAGCTGGAGCCGTAGCGATTGTACAGCGATTCTGAGGCCTCGTTGGCCCCAATTATGAACCGCTCATCCCCTGTCAGGTAGTAGGACGTGTACAGCCCATACACCCAGAGGTGCTCGAAATCGTCCTCATGGTGGTTGTATAAATTGCCGTTGACCGGGAGACCCGCGGACACATCGACGTGGTCGAAGTAGTCATTCGGCTTGGATCTAAAATTGAAATCGTCGGAGTGGCGCGCGAACTGATCAGCCTCAAACATGGCGCGCTGGAATGAATTGAGGAGCTGCCCGCCATAGCCGAGCCTGACGTAATCAATCTGATTCGCCAGCATGTAGTCGCGCTGATTTTCGGCTCCTCCCTGACTATGATCCCAGATGCGATAGACCTGCCGGGGTTGGTTGCTGATGCTCAGGGGGACGCCGGTCGAGGGAGCCTTGTACCCGTTCGTCTGATAAATGGCCTGCTGCTCGGCGTACGATCCGATTCTCGTTTCCCCCATGAACGCTCCGGCATCCCGATACTGTTCAAACGGAGCTCGCCCGAAGAGGGGCATGTGCAATCGGGCATTGATCGAGGCGTTGTCGGCCGCGCTGCTATGGAAGTCGAGCAACAGTTCGCGCGATTCATGCGTCGCCCAGTCGAACACCAGGGCGCCTTTCGGGTTCCGCTTTGAGAAGAGACCGACGGTCACAGTGCCATCGCCTGAAAATTCAATGGCGGACGGGAAATAGGCATCCATGTCTTTGTAGGAGACCGTCACACCCTGATTGGAAGCGTTTCTGGTCTCACCCCAACCCAACGCATAGTCGGCGGTGTCATCACCGACAAAGTCTTTCATGACCGTGGCATCCTTCGCCACCTTGACTCCGCTGACGGCTCGATTCACCGGGATGTCAAGGTAGGTGTCCGGCCAGCGATAGTCATCGGGTCCACGCTTGTTCTTGGTATATCCCTGGAAAAGATAGGCGTTTTCAGGTCCTGCGACCGTACCGCTGTAGGTGCCCTTGCTCGTCGCAAAGGTGAATGTCTTCGTGCCGCCCAGCGCAGTCGGTAACCGGAGTTCAAACGACTGGAATTTCACTCTCGCGTAGACGGACTCATACGCATTCCGAAGCGTGACCCCGACCTTGACGCTCGTCTGGTTCTTGAAAAAGGCAAGATAGACCGTGTAGCCCATGGGGGCATTGGAACCGCCGGAGCTCTTGAACCGCCCCTCGGCCTTGATCACTGACTTGACCGGGCCGTTCTCCGACACCGTCACCGTCGGATTGTCGTTGGCTGATGTGTACATCGCGCCGGTCCCGTCTGTGAATTGGAGGCCGCCCGAGTGACCGGATGTGACGAGCGTCGCCCCATTCGTCATCACGCTGTCGATGATGTTGAACCCGGACTTCCGGACAGTGAATTGGGAAGGACCGGTATTGACCGTGATGACGGAACCATTGTCGACGGCAAGATTGCTTCCGGTCGAATTGCCGTTTCCTGTGGTCAAGGTCATCGGGGCGGTCCCACCGGCTGACACACTGACGATCGTATCGACCAGAACCCACTTCAGATTGCCGCTCGGGTGAAAGCTGAGCGGCTTGAACTGATAGGCCGACGCCCCGGACAGGCCCAGACTCCCGACCATCTGGACACCGTCAGAATCTTTGAGCGGGAGTCCAAAGGTCGCCGGCTCATTGGTCCGAGCCATCCCTGTCGCGCCGACCGGGAGCAACTCATGAATCGTGAGCGGTATGGATACGGGACCTCCGCCACCGCCTGAGTTCGGGGGGGAGGAAACCGGCGGAGCAGCCGTGGGAGGAGGCAGAGGCGGAGGCAGCGATTGCGTCGACTGCGTCACCGCATTCGTCTGGGCAGACGTGTTCCCCGCGGCATCATAGGCGGCGACGGAAAATGAATAGCTGGTCCCAGCGGTGAGTCCGGTGTTGGTAAATGACGTCGTCGCGTTGGTGGTGATCTGTAGCCCATTCCGGAAGACCTTGTAGCCGACGACTCCGACATTGTCTGTCGCGGCATTCCAGGTCAGAAGAATATCGGATGTCGAGAGCGATCCCGCGCTGAGCCCGGTTGGGGCTGTCGGTGATGTCGTATCTGCGGCAGGCCCCGGAGGGACGCTGGGCGGAAGCCCGCCAGTACTTGTCCCAGCCAGTTCAATCTTATCGCAAATCAGCGTGCCGGCATTGGTGAAGTTCGAGTTGATGTTGACCAATGCGTAGACCCCGGCGGACGCCGTCGTAAAGGCATACTCGCTGACGGCCGTGCCGAAGGCCGGGATCGAGACCGTGCTCATGTCGTACCAGGTACCTTGCTCCGGCATGCTCGTCACGACCACGGGTCTATTCGGGTCATCGAAGCTGACCTTTGGCGTAAACCCGATGGCCGCCGCCGAGTTGTTGTACCAAGTCACGACGATCTTCTCACCCGCGGCGAAGCTTCGGGGCGGTCCGGAGGCGCCTTGGTAGTTATACGACTCATTGTCGCCGATCACGATGGCCGTGCCGCCGGGCCCAACGGCGCGATAGTCCGTATACCGATCGAGAAAAATCGTCGTCCATCCAAGGGGGCCAAACGTCGAGCCTGAGCTGGTGCCGCCAAAATCGACGAGCAGCACAGAGCTTCCGGACGAGAGGGGGGGGGAAGGGGTCGCTTGATTGCTCACGGTGATCGCAACCGAGGCAGCCGTTGTCTGGTTGCCGGCGGCATCACGAGCGACGGCGGTCAATGTGTGCGCGCCGTTTCCCACCTGGGTGGTGTTCCATAACATGGCATAGGGCGCTGCAGGGTCGGGGGATCCGAGGTTCTGCCCATCGAGCATGAATTGGACGCTGCTGACGCCGACATTGTCGGAAGCCGTCGCAGTAACCGACACGGATGCGCCGGAAACCGTCGCCCCGGTCGATGGCGACGAGAGAGAGACAGAGGGGGCCGTGGTGTCCAGCGTCGGAGGCGGAGCTGAAGGAGGCAGTGGTTGGCCGGCCCCGGCCGTCAATTTATAAATGTAGACATCCTCGGACACGCTGTTGACGCCGATAAAGGCGTTGTAGGCCGGCATATACCGGAAGCGCCCATAGGTGCCGTTCCCTGCGGCTGCGGTAGGCACAACGGTATTGGTTGCGGCCGGTGCATGCCTGGTCCACGTGAGCGTCGACAAGTTCAGCGTATAGACATCCGCTCCGCCGGACCATGCGACCATGCGGTCCGAGATCGGGTCGTAGGCCAGACCGGGAGCTTGTTTGCCGGCTATTTCAGTCGCTCCAGTCGTCGACAGCGCTGTCCGAGACCCCAACCCTGAGCCCGAAATATTCCAGCTAAACTGCTGACCGGATCCGACCGCCACAAACTTCCTTCGCGTAGGATCGATGTCGGCCGTGACGTAATAACTGGTGTCGTCTGGAGAGGACCGAACCGAGGAGGCGTTGGTGCTTGGATTGAATTCCGCCAGGATAGAACTGCCGAGCATCCCGAGCACGAAAACATGACCGGTGGTTGGATCATAGGCGGCCGCCGTGGCAGGCGTTCCCCATGCGCCCGACGGCAGATTTCCTCTCCGAGGTTCACATTGGAGCGTATCGAAATTGAAGCAATCGATATTCGAGGTCGAGTTCACACCCGGATAGCCCGCACTGTTGCCGAACGAGCAGAACCGATCGATCGATGGAACGTATTCGATGTACTCGTAGGTGTGGAACGCTCGGGGTTTGCCGTCCGGGTAGTACCCGCTGTTCACGTCACCACCAAGATCCGTACTTGGATTGGTCAGACGTACCCAGGTGAGCGAGGCGACGTCGAAGGCATAGATCTCATTGCCCGCATAGTCGCCGTGCCCGCCTCCCCAGACGATGAGGCGGTTGCGGGTCGTGTCGAAGGCCCCTCCGCTCCAGGCCCCCATGATGCTGCCGAAGCTGCCGGGGACATTCGAGGCGGCCACTGAGGTGAGTGTGGAGTTCGGCACTCGATACCACTGGCCTGGTTGGAGCGTATCGATGGGGTGAGCCGTGACGGCGTCGGCCAGCCCGAGCAAGCCGAGCAGGCCCAGGGCTGCACCCGCAAGGACATCCTGAAGCAGTTGACGATTGCGAGTCAGACCCATCGCGACCTGTCTCCTTGTTGATTCCTTGCCGGTGCGAATGGAGCCGCGGGCGGGACCATCGTGGATGGCGCTCCTTCATCGAAGCGCCATCCAAGCGTTATCCGTTCGAGCACACCAAGACACCCGCGGCATCACGCGTACAGGAAATAGATGACGTTGAGAGGACGTTATTGATCTCGTCCGAGTAGCTACTTTCGTTGCCGGACAGATCATAGGCGGTGACGGAAAAGTAAAACGTCCGGCCCGGTTCCAGGTTTCGGACTTCATAATCGGTGAAATTGCCGACATCAATGGGGGACCCATAGACGCCCGATGACGTGCCGACATACAGTTTGTACCCCATCAAATCCGCCTCCGTATTCGGATCCCACGCGACCACCGCGCTGACCGGAGTGGGTGGCGGGGGCGGGGTTGACGACGGCGGAGGGGTGGTCGTCGATGGGGGCGGCGGAGTCGGAATCGCTTTTCGCGGGACCAGAATGACCCGCGGAGCGCTTGTGGTCGCCACCGAATCGCCGACCTCGCGTTGAATGTCATAGTCCTGTCCCGCCCGTCCCGAAAGGGCCCAGGACGGCATCCCTGCTTGGGCCGTCGTCGGCAGGATTGCCAGCATGACCACGGCCGCCATGCTTCGGATCGTCTGTGATGTGTGTCGGTGTGACCTGTTCATACTTGAGACCTCCCGTCGCCTGGTACGCACAAAAAACCGCTCATCTGCGTGGGCACGGCAACAGATGGGCGGCGTCAGAGAAACAGGCTCGCGTCTTTCAGCACTTCGGCAGCCAGACCAGCCCTGGATCGTGGATCCCCTCGGGTCTCTTGGCTTTGCGTCCTATCCTTGCGGATAGTTTGCCCTTGAACCGTGCCTATGTAATTATGCGTGATGATCGATTGTGTTTCGCTCCTCTGTGTTCGTCGCCATTCGCGTGGTCGCGCTCATCTCATGCCTGATGGACACGCCAGTGGGAGTGAGCAAGCGATGTGCCAATTCCCTCTTCTGACACAGGGCAGCCGGCCCCTATGGCGAAGAATCTAGTAAACACAAGACGTTAGGGCGGAGCTTGGGCCTCATGGCGGCCGGAAGTCAGGTCCGACGATTTCCCGCCCCCTACACAGCCTGTAGGAACGGCCCTACGAAGGGATTTGCATGACGGACATTATTTGGTCCTGGCGTATTCGTGCGTCATCAGGCCCCTCGTTCAATTCCTGTCGATTCTAGAACGGATACCCGCATCGGAACGCGTCACCGACGAGGGGGGGGCCTCATGCTCCCCAGAGTGCGGGGCAACGCGCTCCCTCAAGCCATGACCGTACAGAACCGATAACAGAAGAACCGCAGTGCGTCCCGAATCAAGGGACGGGGCGTCGGTGCGGCTGGACGCGACGTTCATCATCTATCTTTTATTTTTTTAGGGGGGAAGGAGCGGAATCCTCCCCGAGAGGATCTCTCATGATCAACAGAATATCGACTGCCGTGGGGCAGGTGTTAGAGAGGGATTCACCCTGGTCGCAGGCGGGACCAGGAATGGTGGGATTGCTGTTGGTCGGCGGGTTGCTCGTCGGTCTGTATTACAAGACCCTCGGGGCCCTCGGAATGGATTGGTATTCCGACCCGGACTTTTCCCATGGATTTCTCGTACCGATCATGTCGGGCTATTTTGTGTGGGAACGATGGGCCCAACTCAAGAACCAAGTGATCGAGCCCTCGTTGTCGGGACTCCCGGTCCTCTGTCTGGGGTTGGGCATGTTGGTGCTCGGATCGTTGGGGGCGGAACTCTACTTGCAGCGAAGTTCGTTGATCGTGGTGCTCTGCGGTCTGGTGTGGGTCCTCCTCGGTCGAATCTTTCTCAAGAGCCTCGCCCTTCCCCTGGCCTTCCTCCTGTTTATGATTCCCTTGCCCTCTATTCTGTTGAATACCATCACCTTCCCTCTGCAACTGTTCGCAGCCAAGGTGGCGACCATCTGCCTGTTCACGCTGTCGATTCCCGTGCTTCGGGAGGGGAATATCATCATGCTGACGGGCACCACGTTGGAGGTTGCAGAGGCCTGCAGCGGGATTCGTTCCTTGCAAGCCCTGCTCGCCCTCGGGACCGTGTACGCCTACTTTACTCAGGAGACAGGTCTGGGACGCTGGACCCTCGTCCTCCTTTCCGTCCCGATTGCGATCGCCGCCAACGTCATCCGAGTGAGCGGGACGGGTATCCTCGCCGAGCACTATGGGGCTGAAGCGGCGCAGGGGTTCTATCACATCTTCGAGGGATGGATCGTCTTCGTCGTGGCCTTTATCTTCCTGCTGGGCGCCGGATCCGTCCTTTCCCGCATCCTGTCTCGGCGAGCCGTGACAGGAGCGCATGGGGCTCCCGACGGGCATTCGTCTCCGCGATCGACCTAAGGGGATACCATGATCAAATCATTGCCGTTGATCCTGTCGATTATCGTGCTGGCCGGCGCCTGGGGGCTCCTCACGTCGCTCTCCCACGGCGAGCCCATGCTCAACAAGCGCCCCTTCTCAGAGTTTCCCGTGAGTCTGGCCGGGCATTGGAAGGGGACAGAGATCGGCATGGATCAGGAGATTCTCGATGTTCTGAAAGTGAGCGACTACATGCTCCGGATGTATCAGCCCAGCGCCACGCTCGAAAGCGGCACGACACCGGCATCGGGTCACGGCCCTCTCTGGCTGTACGTGGGCTACTATCAAAGCCAGCGGACCGGCGCGACCTATCATTCACCCAAAAATTGTCTGCCGGGCGCCGGATGGCAACTGTCGGAGTCGAACTATGTCTCGGTACCGACTCCCACGGGAGCGTCTGCGACCATCAACCGAGTCGTGGTCGGGAAGGGGCTTGAGAGACAGTTGATTCTCTACTGGTATCAAGATCGTGGACGGATCATTGCCAGTGAGTACTGGGCGAAGGCCTACATGATCTGGGATGCCATGACGAAAAATCGGACGGATGGCTCATTGGTTCGCTTGTCGATTCCGGTGACGACCAGCACCGAGGATGCGTATCGGGAGGGTATGACATTCCTCCAGGACGCCTGGCCCGTTCTGTTCGAGTACTTGCCGACACGCGAAATGGTCTCGTGATTCAGCGATGTCAGTGATGCTGCTACTTCCCACGGTGGGTGCCGCCTTCGCGGTGGCACTCATCTATCTGACTCGGCGCCGGTCCTTCGACGGTGCCCTCGGGATTGCTGCCGTCCTCATCATGGCCGCGATGGGGACGATACTCGAAGACGCGCCAAGCGTTCCCTCATGGTGGACCCATGCGGCCTCCACCACACGTCTTCTCCTGGCTGCGACGCTGCTCGGCGTGGCCTATCGTCTCAAGCGCATCATAGGCCTGCTGCCCCCGGGGGGGGAATTCGCTCCCGGTCCTCTCGTGGCCTGGGGCGGGGCCGTGGTGGCGATCCTCCTGACGTGGGTCATCCCCTACGAACGGCCTTCGGCAGGTGGGACCTCATCCGAACAGACCTGGCTGATCGATGGTCACGGCCTCACGACCATGTATCTGGCCGCCACGTTGATCATCGCCTTGGCGCAGTTTGAGCAAGTACTCCGGCAGACCCCGGATCCCATTCGATACCAGATAAAGTTTGTGGTCATCGGCCTGGGCGCCCTGGCCGGCTATGAGCTCTTTGAAGCCGGCAAGGTGTTCGCCTCTGGTCAGCTCCGGCCCAGTGCTCCGATCGTCGGGAGTTGCGTGGTCGCCATTTCGGCCGGCCTTATCTGGTATGGGGGCAACAGGCTCACCTCGTTTTCAGCGCGCCCCACCCTCTACGTGTCGTCCCATGTTCTGCATGCGTCATTGACCGTGGTCATTGTCCTGACCTCTCTGGGACTCGGCCTGTTGCTCCGACACAGCGTCTCCGCGGTCGGCTGGACCGTCTCGGACAGCCTGGGATCCGTTGTCTTCTTTGCGACCTCCGTCGGTTTGATCATCTTCCTCGTCTCCCGAACCGTGCAGGTCCGGATGCGACAATTGATCGCGCGGTTCATGTACCGGGCTCGGTACGATTATCGGGCGAAATGGCTCGAGGTCACCGATGCGTTCCGACAGGCCTCGACGGTGGAGGGGATTCTCGATCAACTCCTTCAGCTCCTGAGTCACACCTTCGGTGCGCCCCGACTTTCCATTTGGATGCAGTACGAGGCGGACGACCGCTTCCATCAGGTTCGGTCCGTCACCGCCGAGCCCCCTCCTCCGCCGCTCAGCATGTCGCACCCCATGATGATCCGCTTGAGCCGGACCGACGAGGCAATCGAGGTGGACCCCCAGACGACAAGAGCCCCTCTGGACCGGGATCCGTTTCTCGCCTCGTCGAAGGCCGTGCTGTGCGTGCCGATCCGGTGTGGCGGCGCCCTGCAAGCCTTCGTGACCCTCAGCCGG
>SWDL01000031.1 GCA_005116795.1 Nitrospira sp.
GCATGGACGAGCAGGTGCCCAACATGGCCTCCAGCCTGCAGGCAAAGCTGGGCGCCCCGAACGCCGGGGCGATGGACGTCAACACCGCTTGCACCAGTTTCCTGTACGGGCTCACGACGGCGAGCGCGATGATCAAGTCCGGCACGGTGCGCAATGCCCTGGTGATCGGTGGCGAGCTGATCTCGCCGATGATGGACTGGACGAACCGCAACGTGGCCATCCTGTTCGGCGACGGCTGCGCCGCAGTCGTGCTGCAAGCCACTGACAATGACGAAGGCGTCCAGATGGAACGTCTGGGCTGCTACGGCGAGTCGCGCGGGATCCTTCAAATTCACGGCATGGGCGGGAACTACGTGCATGCCGACCGCCTCATCGGCGTGACCGAATGGCAATTCGAGGGCCAGGAAATCTTCAAGAAGGCCGTTGGCGGCATGAGCATGGCGAGCGAAGATGTTCTGCGCCGCGCCGGCAAAACCGCTGCCGACGTCGACATTTGCGTGCCGCACCAAGCCAACCTGCACATCATCGAATCCGTCGCGAAGAAAGCGGGAATCCCCTTCAGGTGCCCTCCCCCCCCGCAGACGAAGCACTGCCAGATTTTGGTTCGGGTGTTGGCTTCATAGGCGTGGAGCGTCAGTTGGATTTCCTTGAGGAGCGGCGCCAAGCAGGGCTCCAATTGCTGCGCGGTCATCGTGCGCATGAGTGCCTCGGCGTCCTGGGGTGAACAGACCTGTCGGGCCCCGACGGCCTGGATGAGTTGGTCCATTCCCCAAAGAATGGTCCGCAGGACCCAGGGGCGTCCTTGATAGGTGAGGCACAGGGTGGTTTTCGAGGCCCCCAGGTCGATAACCACGCACTCTCCCGGGACCGAATGTCCCGCCCGGTCGAGAAATTGGAGAGCCGAAAAGAGGGCGAGGGCATCGACGGTCACCGTCGGTGTTTTTATCCCGGTGTCGGCGCAGAGCTGGAGATGATCGGCGAGAACCTGTCGAGGCACCGCGGCCACCAGAAGATCCGAGGTGTTCGTTGGAGAGATGGCTGTCCCTTCTGATGGGGGCGGGGGCAGTACGATGGAGTCGACCGCCACATCTTCCAACCCAAGCGGAATCAGATTCTCGATTTCAAACGGCACCACCTGAGCTTGTTTCTTGGCATCCCGGAAGGGAAGCGAGACCGATCGCACGAACAGCTCGTGACAGGGCAGGGCGGTCGTCATCGAGGCTCCCTGGAGCCGATGGTCCGCCACAAGGGTTCTGAGAGCGGTCAGGATGGCGTCCCGCCTGGCGCCCGCCTCCATGTAACCCGCACGGACTTCGATGGGCAACTCGAGCGAAAAATGGGTCAGCTCTTCCCGCCCCCACAGCGACCGGCGATACCGGACTGCCTTGATGGCGGTCCGTCCGATGTCGAGCCCGACGCTGTCGATCCAGTTCGGCAATGGCATGACGAAGCTCGGCGCTAGAGGCTCACGTTGAGGTTAGAGAGGGTGCCGGATACCGTCAATCGGATCGGGACGCCGGCCTGGATCATCGGATTTCCTGCCTTCTGGGCCATCGAGAGGCTGGGCACGAGATCGATCGTCAGATTCATGGCACTCTCGCGCAGGGGGAGCCGAGGACTGAAGAGCCCCGCCCCCGTCGCCGTTCCGTCCGGGCTCTCCCCATGGAGCTCTTGAATGTCGCAGTTGCCCTCTTTGCACAGGAGACGCGCTTTGACGACCGAGATTTCCACGGGAGCGAGTCTGAATGGGCCGAGCGTGAGATGGTCCAAGGACAGGCCGGAAAGCAGTGCGTCCCAGATCCCATCACCGTGGAGAAGCCGTGTGGTGTCGGCGGCGTCATCCCATCGATGGTCAAAGGTCACGCGGAGAGTTCCCTGTCTCACCTGTGCGCGGTCGAAGGCCGAGACATCCAGACGATCGAACAAGCCGGTTGCGTGCGCCGGTTTGTGAATGGACCACCCATCGAGTTGTAGGTGGAGATTCACCAGACCCACGGACGGTTTCTCGGAGACACGGAGGGACAGAGCCATCTGCAGCCCGGGCTTCCCCTGGACCAGAGCCCGGCCGCTTGGCCAAATCTCCACCGTGGCCGCTTCAAAGGATGTCGGGCCGCTCACCGTCACGTCGTGCCAGCGAATGCCGAGCGGCCAGGCCCACCCCCAAGCCTCCGCGCGAATGTCCGTACCCGTCGAAAGCGCCGCCAGAGTCAGGAAGCGTGCCTGAAGGAGGTCATAGGGAAAGAGGACCACGACGAAGAGGCACAGCAGCGTGAGCGAAAGCAGCGCCCAGCCCGCAAGGGTCTTGACGGTATGTGGAGACAGAGGGAAGCGTGTCATGACTGCAGTGGTATCGGAATCCATTCGATAAACGTTTTCGCCTCATTCTTGGGATTGGTGAGCGTCAGCTCGATGAGGACGGCATGAGGCAGTTTCTTCAAGGTCTGGTCCCACTCGTCGCTCCACAGTTGGGTGGTGCCGCTATAGTAGCGGACGTTGAAGCCGACGACTCCCACGGCGATTTCCGCCTGGTCGACCGCGTCGAGGCTGGTGGTGTAGAGATTACGGACTGCGTACCGCATCAACCGGGAACTCTGGCGGGCGTAGGTGACTCGGGTGAGATCGGACTCCGGCGCGTTCGGGGAGGATCGCACATGGCTGGCCGTGACAAAGGCCAAGATGTCCGACGGCATGCCGTCCTCGTTGCCGTTGCGCCCGAGCCACATAGAGGCCGGGGGCTGGCCCGAGATGAGCTCATTGGCGATGACGATCAGACTGCTGCGAGCCATGTGATCAAGGTCTCCCTCCGATTCAATGGCCTCCATGAGCCGAAAGGTGCTGGAAAAAGAGGTCGACACCATTGTGGCGATTGTGGCGAGGATGGCCACGGCGATCAGCACTTCCGTCAGCGTGAAGCCCCGCTCTCTTGAGGAATAATTGGGTAAATGGGTCATTGAGTAATTAGTAAGGAACGATGGGGCGGCAAGTCGAAAGATGCTGGGGCTCGGTTTGAGTTGCATCTTATTTGCCGATCACGCAATTACTCAGTTACTCAATTACTCAGCTATTTCCCAACCTGTCCCTGCGTCGGCTCCTGGAAGACATAGCCGGTGACGTCCAGCGAATCCTCGCGCGCGCCGCGAAGCCACGTGATCCGAATGCGAATTTCTCGAATCGGGTCGAAGGGCGTCGCAACGACGGTCCTCGTCCAGCGAAAACCGGGGGCCCGATCTTTGATTTCTCCGGTTACGGGAAAGCCCAGCGGTATCGTCACGAAATCGCCGCGTTGCTCGCCGATCGGCAGGAACCCCAACTGTTCCGCCTCAAACATCTTTTCTTTCCCGAGCATGGTGGCGTCGGTCAGGAGTCGGGCCTCCTCGCGTATCGCCACGTCCCAGTTTCTGAGGCCCAGCAATAGAGGGAGGGTCAGGGCCAGGATTGCGACACTGATCATGACTTCGAGCAGCGTGAAGCCCTGTTCTATCGAAGTGTAATTACGTGATCGAGTAAGTGAGTAATTAGGTAACTGGTCTGTCACATAATCGGAGGTTGGCAGCGGCGCCAGATGGTGAGTGCCGGTCAATCTCGGGCGCGGGTGCATCGCTTCTCGGTCGTAATAACTCACTTACTCAATCACTTAATTACGCTGAGTCCTTCTAGCTAGGCGGCGGAACAACAATGGGGCGAAGTCTGTCGGGGATCGGGTCGGGAGCCTCCGGGTCGGCTGATCCTTCGAGGACCCGGACGGCTCCCGTGAGCGGATTGAGGACCAGGGTCAAGACCGCGGCGCTCTGATTCCCCAGGCGGATGACAGCGCGCTCGGTTCGGCCGACCGGGAGAAATCGGATGGAGGCCACGCCGGACGTCAGTGTGCCCTGCCGGAAGGTCGTAATGTTGAGAAACCGGATCTGATCCGGCAGAGGTATTCGACCGGCCAGTGCGGAATTGGACGGCCGGCGTTCACTCTGCCCGTCAAGGGTCATGGCCCAATAGGCCCGCTGATCCAGATCAAAGTACAGAGTATAAGTCTGCTTGGACGAAGATGCCGCCAGGGAGACGCCCCGAATCATACCGATGAGCTGCCGGGCGCTCGATGCGACATCGTGAGACCGATCGACCTTGGGCAGCACGTAGACCAGGATCACCCCGAATAAAAACAAGACAAGCGAGATCTCGATGAGCGTGAAGCCCTTCTCTGAAGGAGCGTAATTGTGTAATTGGTAACTGAGTAATGGGGCAGTCCGAAAAGTCACCCGTTGGGTCAACGTTTCAGGCCCGACGATCTTCTCGCACGGATCAAACATCATATCAGGGTTTCTCTACGAATGACTCAATCGCTCAATTACGGTTCAGTCCGTCAGTCCCTATCCAAGTTGAAATTCGTGATGTCGGCGTTCTTGCCTTCCCCGCCGGCCTCGCCGTCGGTGCCCAAGGAGGTAATTTCATAGTCGCCCTTCGGGACCGGGCTGACGTATTTGTAGACGTTTCCCCAGGGATCATCCGGCACCTTCGCGAGGTAGCCTTCCGGCTTCCATTTTTTCGGAATCACGCCGGTGGAGGGCTTGTCGACAAGCGCTTTGAGGCCCTGCTCGGTGCTGGGGTAGACCCCGGTGTCCAGTTTATAGAGTTGGAGCCCCCCCTCGATGTTGCGGATCTGCACCTTGGCCGCCGTCCGCTTTGCTTCGTCGGTCCGGCCCATGACGCGCGGAACGACCAAGGCGGCGAGGATCGCCAGGATCGCGACCACGACCATGATCTCGATAAAGGTGAACCCGCGCTCCGAAGATGAGTAATTATGTAATTGAGTAACTGAGTGATTACCATCTGTGAGCACGGTTCGACCGTTGAGTCCAGATTTAAGTCGGCGCAGGGATGAAATATAGTTATTGAGGATTTTCACCAGCTCGATGATCCGCGACCTATAGCTGTCGGCCTGTTGAGCATCAAGATAAGCCTCATCCGCACAGGCCCCGATGTCATCCAACAGCTCATAAGCTGAACCGCGAGCCAGCAGGCAAAAGTGAATATTCTCTTGAAAATGATACCTGCCGAATCCCTCCGCGATATTATTCGTGACCGACAAGGCCGCCCGTCGCATCTGAGGAATCAATACATACCGCTCCTCTTGAGGCAAACTTTTTGTGAGCTCCCAAATATCTCTTCGAAGGGCTCTGGCGAGCTGGTAGACATGGAGATCTTCAAGGTTTCTGACCGGGATTTTCGTGCCGTTGGTCATAGGCGTCCTCTCAGTGTTCTGCTGACTCAGTTACCCAATTACTCAGTTACCTAATTTACTCAATGACTTCTTGTTCTCCCGCTCATCGCGCCATCTGGCTCATCTGGAAAATCGGGAGCAGAATCGCGAGCACGATGCAAAATACGATCACGCCCATCACGAGGATCATGATCGGCTCCATGAGCGAGGTCATGCGCGTGATCACGCGATCCACGTCATTGTCGTAGATCTGCGAGATCCGGCGGAGCATCTCTTCCATCTCGCCGCTCTTTTCCCCGACGGCGATCATGTGTGTCACCAGGGGAGGGAATTCGCCGCTCCGCTTCAGCGGCTCCGCGATGGTTTCGCCTTCCCGAATATTTCCGCGGGCGATCTCGACGGCCTGCTCCAGGATTCGGTTGTTCATGACGCGCTTGGCGACGTCGAGGGCGTCGAGGAGTTGCACGCCGCTGGCCAGCATCGTCGAGAGCGTGCTCGTCAGACGCGAGATGGCCACCATGCGGGCCACCGACCCGATGAGGGGCAGCTTCAGCACCAACCGGTCCGCGGTTTCCCGGCCGCCCGGGGTCTGCACGTGACTGCGGACCCAGAAGACCGCCAGGCCCAGGCCGGTCCCCAGGAACGGCCAGTAGGTCCCGAGGAAATGACTGAGGTTGATCAAGACCAGCGTGGGCCAGGGAAGGGCCTGGCGGAGATCCGTGAAAACGGCGGTGATCTTGGGCACGACGAACGTCATGAGGAAAAACAAGACCGACACGCCGACGAGCAGCATCAAGGCCGGATACATGACGGCGTTGGTGACCTTGCTCTTCAGGGCCAATTGCTTTTCGAGGAATTCGGCCAAGCGAAAGAGAATCTGATCGAGGGCCCCGCTGGCTTCGGCGGCGCGGATCATGTGGACATAAATCGGTGAGAAATCCTGCGGGAACGATTCGAGCACCAGGCTCAAGGCCTTCCCCTGCCGAACCTGTTCGCGGATGTCCGCCATGAGAGTCTGCGCGGGTTTTCTATCCGTCTGGTCGATCAGAATCCCGAGGGCTTCGATCAGCGGAAGGCCGGCCACCAGCAATGTTCCCAACTGCCGGGTCAGCACGGCCAGATCCTGCGTCGACAGAATGGCGCGGCGGCCGGACGGATGGGTGCGATGGACCGGGATCTGCCTGGTGGACGCTTGTTCGGCCACCTCGGTCGGGTACACGCCGCTTTTCCGAAGTTTCAGCCGCGCGCTCTTCGGACTCTCGGCGTCGATGATGCCGGAGGCGGCCAGCCCGTCAGCCCTCAGGCCTTTGTATTGGTACACAGGCATATCCAACCTGAAACAGCATCGACCGCGACCGGCGACAGGTGAAGGGTGGGGAGTGGTCAGCCGAGACGCGTCGCGCGTCGTGACATGTCCCTTACGCCGTCCCGCGCGCGTTGCGCATCACGTTTCGACCTCCTGCTGCGTGATCCGCATCACTTCCTCGGTCGTGCTGAGACCGGCCATCACTTTGGCGGCGCCTTCTTCTTTCAGTGTCCGCATGCCCTTGGCGACCGCCGTCTGCTTCACGGACGTGGAGTCGCCCTTGATGCCGATGAGGCGCCGAATCTCGTCGTCGACGATCAGCAGTTCGTAGATTCCGCTCCGGCCCCGATAGCCCGTCTGGGAGCAGGACGGACAGCCGAGTCCTCGAGAGAAGGTCGGCCGCTCCCCTCCGGTCGAAAGGCCGAGCCTGGCGAGTTCCTCGGGGCTGGGCTGGTAGGGGCGGCGGCAGGCGGCGCAGACCTGGCGGACCAGCCGCTGGGCCACGATAGCCACGACCGACGACGCGACCAGAAACGGTTCGATCCCCATGTCGATGAGTCTGGTTGCCGCGCCTGCGGCGTCGTTCGTATGGAGCGTCGAGAAGACCAGGTGGCCGGTCAACGAGGCGTGGATCGCGATCTCCGCCGTCTCGCGGTCGCGGATTTCTCCGATCATGATCACATCGGGGTCTTGCCGGAGAATGGACCGCAGACCCGCGGCAAACGTGAGATTGATTTTGGGGTTGACCTGCATCTGGCTGATGCCTTGGAGCTGATACTCAACCGGGTCTTCGATCGTGATGATGTTCAAGTCGGGAGCGTTGATCTGGCTCAGCGCCGCGTAGAGTGTGGTGGTCTTGCCGCTGCCGGTCGGGCCGGTGACGAGAATAATGCCGTGGCTCAGGTGAATCAGTTGCTGCATGACGGCCAGATTGTCCGGGGACAGGCCGATATCCGCCAGATTCAGGAGCCGGTTCTGTTTCTCCAGGAGCCGGAGGACGATCCGTTCGCCGTGAGAGGTCGGCAGCACGGAGACCCGGAGATCGACGTCTCTGCCGGACGTGCGGATGCCGAATCGTCCATCCTGGGGCAGGCGCTTCTCGGCGATGTTCAGCCCGGCCATGATTTTGAGCCGCGCGATAATGCTCGACTGCAGGCGCTTGGGCGGGGACAGCACGGGGTACAACACGCCGTCGATCCGGTACCGGACGACGAGGCCCTTCTCATACGACTCGAAGTGGATATCGCTGGCCCGTTGCTTGGCCGCCTGGAAGAGCAGCGAGTTGACCAACCGGATGATGGGGGCCTCGTCCGTCGCGTCCAGGAGATCTTGAGGCTCGTCGAGTGCCGTGGCCAGGCGATCCAGGTTGTCCGCGGACGCGAGATCCTCGATCACCTGCTCGGCGGTCGTGGGCGTCGTCGCCTGGTCGTAGATCTGATTCAAGCAGGTCAGCAGGGTGGCCGGATTCGTCAGGGCCGGCTGGATCGGCGCGCCGAGGAGGATGCGCAGGTCATCCAGGGCCGCGGTTTCGAGGGGATCGGTCGTCGCGACCTGAATATGTTGCTCCTCCCGCTTGACGGGGAGGAGCCGGTAGCGTCGCGCAAAGCCGATGGGGACCTTTTGAACGAGCGCCGCATCCACCATCCGGGGTTCGAGATGCGGAAGCCAGGGCAGATCCAACTGCAGCGCCAGGGCTTCGAGGAGCGCATCCTCCCGGAGCGCGCGCATCTTGACCAGGACAGCCCCCAGCCGGCCCCCCTTCTCGCGTTGCAAGGCGAGGGCTTCTTCGAGTTTGGGCGGAGGCAGGTCGAATTTTTCAACCAGCACCGTTCCCAGTAACGGGCGTCCATAGGCCACGGTCTTTTCACTCCCGGTCACAACACACCATGAACCGCCTGGAGGCGATAGAAGCCATGCGTCTCAGCCTATTCTCCCGACTCGCCTCGCCGTTCTGAATCGGGCGCCCCCGTGAGCCTACGGCCGGTTCTCCGGCTTCTCCTCTTGCAGCGGGGGCGCCGGCGGCGACAGCCGCTCGCCGACCTCCCGCTTGAGGCCCGTCGGATCGGTGATCACGTTTTCCTGCTGAAGGCGTCCCACTTCATTGGCCTTCTTGGCGTTGAACTCCACCATATCGACTTCGTCTTTGATGATGTGAGGCGTGAGGAACACCAGGAGGCTGAGTTTTTCCGTCTGCTTGCTCTCCGTCTTAAACAACCAGCCCAGGAGCGGAATGTCTCCGAAAAACGGGACCTTCTGCACGTTGAGCACGATGTTGTCCCGCACGAGTCCACCCACGACTATGGTCTGTTGATCGTGGGCGATCGCAATGGTCTCCATGGAGCGCTTGGTGGTGGTGGGACCGACCGGGACGGTGGCGGTCCCGGACCCGATCGTTTGGGCGACGTTTTCGGCGATGGCCGTGATTTCCTGCTTGACCTCCAGCCGGACAAGGTCGTTCTCCAGGACCTGCGGCGTCATTTCGAGCGTGACGCCCACGTCTTTTCGCTCGATCGTCACCAGCGTCCCGCCCGTGATGCCCTGGGCCTGTCCCGTCGGGAAGGGCCGGTTTTCTCCAACCACAATTTTGGCCTTCTGGTTGTCCGACGCCAGCACTTGCGGGGTCGACAGGATATTCGCATCCGATTGGGTCAGCAGCAGTTGCAGGAAGGCCCGCACATTCACCGTGTCCAGGATGGTGACGGCGGAGCCGGTGGTCGCACCGCTCAGCGATTGGGCGATCGAGGCGATTTCCTCCGGAGCTTTGTTCAATCCCACGATCGCCCGGAAGAAACTTCGCTCGAAGGCGCCGCCGGCTTCGGTCGGGTTCATGCCCAGACGCCGAAGCCGATCGACGCTGACTTCCATGATTACGGCTTCGAGAAACACCTGCTTGCGGCGGGTGTCCAACTCGCGAATGACGGTCAGCAGTGTCTGGTAGCCGGACCGGG
>SWDL01000032.1 GCA_005116795.1 Nitrospira sp.
TATTCCTTCTCCGTATTGACCTTCCACACGTCATGCCGCTCGCCGACCAGGTTGCGCGCCGCATAGAGACCCGTCAGCATGGAGTGATCCTGGTTGTTGTAGCGATGGAGCCCATTGCGACCGATGGTCTGTAAGTTCTCAAATGTGCCGATATACCGGCGTAGCATCTCCACCTGAACGTGATATTCATGATCATAGACGGGGTAGGCCTTTTCGGCCCGGACCACCGTCCCGTCTTCGACCTCGCGCGGTTCAATGAGCCCCAGCCGGGCACATTCGCGAATCCCGACCTCAATGAGGCGCGAGTCGGGCCACAGCCACTCTTCATCCTTGTCCCAGAGAAAGTATTCCAACCCCAGCGACGTCTTGGAGGCATCCGGCACCATGAACGGGCTCCAGTTCTTATAATTCTGGATGCGCCCCATTTTGACCTCCGGGGAATGCACATAGAGCCAATTGTCGGGAAAGACCGCCTCCCGGTCGACCATCAACACGACGGTCAAATAGTCGCGATACCGGAGTCGCGCCGCAGCCCGGAGGACCTCAAGGGGAGGCTCCGGGTCCAGAGCGCGAATCAGATCCCGTAACGGCATGGTGGAGATGAAGGAGCTCCCTTCAATTTCGACGTGCTCCCCCTGGAGCGTACGCCCCACCACCGCCTCGACACGCCCGTGGTGATGGCGAAGCCGGTCGACCCGAATCCCTCGCTGCGTCCTCCCGCCCCGGCCTAAGATGAGATCCTCGCATCGCTCCCACATCATCCCGGGACCGAAGCAAGGATAGTGAAACTGCTCGATCAAGGAGGTGAGTTCGCCGCCATATCGCCCGCGGCTCGCCCCCAGGAGCGCATTACGTAGCGCTTCCAACAGCGACAGATTCTTGATTCGCTGGGCCGCCCAGTCGGCGGAAATCTCCGAGCAGGGAATGCCCCAGACTTTTTCGGTATACGTCTTGAAGAAGATGCGATAGAGGCGTCGTCCGAAACGGTTCGACACCCAGTCCTCGAAATTCGTTTCGGGCAACGTCGGAGCAATCTTGGCCCGTGCGTAACTGAAACACACCAGGGCCGATTCGGCGAGCCCCAGCCCCGCCAAGGCATTGAAGGCTTTGAGCGGATAGTCGAAGAAATGCTCGTTGTAGAAGATCCGGGAGACTCGAGGCCGCAGCAGAAATTCTTCGCCGAGGATTTCATGCCACAGCTCATTGATCAGCGGCACTTTTGAGAAGAACCGGTGGCCCCCGATATCGAATCGGTACCCGCGATACTGGACAGTCCGCGAGATCCCCCCGACTTGGTCGGCTTCTTCCAGAACCGTCGGACGGAATCCTTGCTTCGTCAACTCATAGGCCGCCGTCAATCCGGCCGGGCCGGCTCCGATAACAATGACCTGATCCCGCTTCATCGGCGACTCTCCGCCCGTGACACCGGACTCCCCGGCCAATGTGACTCCCTGCACATTCCCAGCGCGTGCCACAACGTGCCGAAGCCAAAGCCGATCCCGGAGTACAGAAAGTAGAGCCAATGCCAGGGCAGGCTCTTGCACATGAACCAGAGGCCGCGCGTGCGGATGCAGAAGGCGTAGAAGGGTGCGTTCAGGCCGGCCAGCAGCAACCCCGTCCCCCATGCGACGATGAAGGCTGGATACCACGCCAACCCGACCGCGAGGGAAGTGGCCAAGGCCATCGCCGCTCCTACGCTGATTCGCTCTCGGATGTGGAGGTTCAAATCATTCGCCATGCGGCGTCGGCTGTGAATCAACCGCGTCCAGGGGATTGCACGCTGGAAGAGATCGGTGCGGATGACAGAGAAGGCCGTCCATCGCTTGAGATGCTTGACTTGCAACGACTTGCAGAGCTTGATCCGAGCGCCGGCATCCTTCAACCGATAGCCCAGTTCGATATCCTCGATGGACGGCTTCCGATACCGATCACTGAAGCCGCCCCTGGCGGTGAAGACCTCCTGTCGGATCGCCCCGCAGGCTCCCCAAAATGTGGAGGCCTCTTCCTGGCCCTGTTGGTGCACATAGTGATGGAGCAGATTGCGATACTGGGACAGAAACCCCGGGTCGCCCGGCGCGTCATCGTACGATCCGATGACG
>SWDL01000033.1 GCA_005116795.1 Nitrospira sp.
CATGTGACCGAAGGATTCCACTGGAGGGGCATGGATTCTTTGCCGGTCTCCAGTACGATCGGGTAGGGTTTGTCGTGGAGCCTGAGATAGTGCAGCAAGGGGTCTTCACCGAACCCGGACGAGAACCAAGACGTATTGAGCAGAGGAACCAGGTCGGATGGCAGCGCGGGGGCCCATCCCCCGGTGAGCGGCGCGCCGTCCCGGCGGATCAGGAGCCGCGGGTATGTTTGTCGGACATCGATGACGATCTCATAGACAGGTCCCTTGCGGACAGCTCCCTTGCGGGCGGCTCCGCTGGGGGTCGTTCCGGGCTTCCCGCTCGGTTCCGGGATGTCGCCGAGCAGCTCGGCTCGGAGCCCAGGCAGCCGGGCTTGTTGCCAGGCCGGCAATCTGAATGTCTCCGGCGAGAGAAGGTTCACAGTCGTAAAGTAGCCGCACAGCACATGCTTGCAGGACCAGTCGGGATTCCAGGCCGGGCAGTCGCACTGCGCATCCAGCATCCCGTCCGACAGCGAGAACGTGACCGTGTACGGTCGGCTCCCCTGCACACAAGCCGTCAAGGTCGAGCGGTCTGAACTCCACGCATAGCTCTGAAGCCGCTGCTGCTCGTAGTCATGGTATCCCCGAACGACCGACTCCTTCGGGGCCATCATGTACAGGTCGGTGGGGGACAGGGCCTGGAACGCGGCGAGGAGCCGTGGAACCTCCGGGGCTGCGGGCGGAGGGCTCAGGGGGACCGTCCCCCTGCCGGAACGGGGACGGTCCCCGCGCCCGCGGCGTGACGAACGTTTCTTGCGCATGACGCAGCACTATAGCGGGAGCCCCGAAGCGCTTCAAGCCTGACTAGGAGCCTGCTTCCGTCCCCGGCGAGCGGCCCTGCCCTCAAAGCGCCGCTCGATGGTAGAAGACTTTTTTGGTCAGCTCCGCCCCCATGACATACAGGCCGACCAGAAGCCCCATCGACAGCAGGAATGAGACCGGCACGGGAGTCAATCCAAAGAGGCCTCCCAGCGGCGAATAGGGTACGAGAACCGTGGCGGCCACGACGAAGCCGGTCGCCAAAGCCAGCAGCCTATGGGGCCGACTCTTGAAAAAAAGGGTGCGGGTCCGAATGACCAGGATGATCGTCGCCGCGGAGACGACGGACTCGAGAAACCAGCCGGTCCGGAATGCCGTCGTGCCCGCGTGGAGGAAGAAGGGGCGTTGAAGGGGTCAGACCCCTTTATTCTCCTCCGATGGGGCGGGCTATCTAGATCCAGTGGATCTTCGCGAGATGGTCGACTTTCTGGAAATCAGGGTCGCCGGTCACGATGGCGGCATCGTGCTGAACCGCGCAGGCCAGGACAAAGCAGTCGGCATAGGACATGCTGTATTCGGCCTTGTACTCCGCAGCCTGGAAGATGAGTTCGTCGGACGCCGGAAGGATGACCACGTTCAGTCTCTGGATGTGAGCCAGCACCGCAACTTTCCGCTCATCGCCGAATCGCCGCTTCGTCGTGTAGATGATTTCTCCGAGATTGATGGCGCACAGGTACTTGGGCCATCGTTTCCGCTGCGCCAGCCGCAGCCATCGTTCAACGGCACGCGCTCCACCCTCTCCCTGAAAGAACGTGAGGAGAGCGTGGCTGTCGAACACCAGCCGAGGCGTCACGCGAAATCCATTTTTCGATCCCGGAGCAACTTTCCCGCGAGGGATGGCCGTTTCGGCAAGCAGCCGGCGGCGGCCTTAATCGGGTCTCCCATGGGCGGAATGAGATGGATCATGCCGCCGTATTCGAGTAGGTGCAGTTGAGATCCCGTCTTGATTCGGTACTTTTTCCGGAGCTTGGCCGGAATGACGATCTGCCCTTTCGCTAATGTTGTCACCGATACCATCGGTTAAACCTTTCTATAAATTTGTTAAACTAAATATGAAAAAGTCTAACTCTGCTTCCGTCTTCTGTCAATGTTCTGGAGACAGAATGTGAGGTATGGCGACGCGTCGATTGAGTGTGGGGAAGTCTTGGGGTCAGCCCGACCCCTTTTACCCCTCTCACGCTTCGTCGCGAGAAAGTCCCTGCCGGTGCGCACAGAGGGTGCCGAGCAGCCTGTCGATGGGCAGACCCCCGAAGGGGGATCGCATCGCCTGACCGGACGGCAGGGCAGGTCCGAACATGCGGTCAGTCACCCATGCGAGCGGGCTGGCCGGTGGACTCGAGCACGCATTGCCAGGTTTCGCCGTTCGGATCGAGCACCTTGCGGCTCGCCACGGCGAGGGGGATGGGGACATGCGTGAAGCGTTGATTCCAATACCCGATCATCATGTTTGTCCGCCCGGCAAGCCCCGCATGCACGGCGTGCTGCCCGAGCATCAGGCAGAATTCAGAATCCAAGGAGTTCGCCGGAAGGCTACGGATAATGTAACTGGGATCGATGTACTTGATCGTCATCTCGCGACCGCGATCGGCAAAGTAGCGCGTAATGCGGCCTTTCAGGAACAGCCCGATGTCTTTCAGCCGCACGTTCCCGGACGGATCATGCTCCATGTGTGTGGGGTCCTGGAGCAGGTCCTGCCCGACGCCTTCCGCCACGACGACGACGGCGTGATGCTTTTCATTCAGACGGCGGTCGAGGGCGCTCAGAAATCCCGTTGGGCCTTCCAATGACAGGGGCACTTCCGGCACGAGGCAGAAATTCACGTCGCTGTTCGCCAGGCTGGCATGTGCGGCGATGAAGCCTGACTGTCGGCCCATCAGTTTCACCAGCCCGATGCCGTCCCAGGCTCCGCGCGCCTCCGCATGGGCGCCGACGATCGCTTTACGGGCTTCCTCCACCGCCGTCGCAAACCCGAAGCTCCGCTCGATCCAGTCCAGATCGTTGTCGATCGTCTTGGGCACGCCGATGACGGCGATCGGCAGGCCTCGCCGGGTGATCTCGTCGACAACGGCGTGGGCGCCGCGCAAGGTCCCGTCGCCGCCGATCGTGAAGAGGAGGCCGACGCCGCGGCGCGCCAACTGGTCCACCATGTCGGCGGAATCTTGATGGCCGCGCGATGAGCCCAAAAGCGTCCCGCCCTGCTGGTGGATGTTCTCCACCAGCGGCGGCGTCAGCACCAGAGGCTCATGGCTGCTCTTGGCCGAGAGGCCGGCATACCCGTAACGGAACCCAAGAATCCGGCGCACGCCATAGCCGTAGTGCAAGCTCAGGACGAGCGAGCGGATCACGTTGTTCACGCCGGGGCACAGGCCGCCGCAGGTCACAAGACCACAGGTCAGGCGAGCCGGATCGAAGAAGACTTCGGCGCGCGGCCCTGCCGGTTCAAAAGACGGAACGGCGCCGCCTTGTGAAAGCACCGCCTCCATCTGGTGCACGTCCGACGCGACCAGCACGCGGCAGGATTCATCCACACTGGGGCCCAATCGGCCACGGAGGGGCGAGGGCACCCGGCAGGGGCCTAAGGTGTGGACGATGAGACTACGACGATCAGGAACGTGCATAGACCTCGCTCTCATTCGATGTCTTCATGGAATCCCTACGCACATGCGCTCCTTCCTGATGCTCATACTCAAGAGGTGTCCCGCACGACCTGCTTCCGTTTCACCCCCTCTACGACTTGCCCATGATGGTCCTGAGCTCCGCGCCGGTAATGACTTCTTTTTCCAGCAGGACCTTGGCGCCCGCCACCAGCGCTATCCGCTCAGCTTCGAGCAGGCTTTTCACCCGATCGTACTGCTCATCGATGATTCGCCGCACCTCACAGTCGATCTCGCGGGCCGTGTGCTCGGAATAGTCGCCCTTCTCCTGGGCCGTCTGGATGTGGACGAACTGCGGCTGCCGCTCTCGTTCGAGCGTCATGGTCCCCAGCTTCTCGCTCATGCCGTAGGCTTTGACCATGCTCTTCGCGATATCCGTCACCTTGACGAGATCGTTCTGCGCCCCGGTCGACGCCTCTCCAAAGATCAGCTCCTCGGCGATTCGCCCGCCCAGCAGCACCGCGATCTTGTTCTCCAGTTCGGTCTTCGTCATGAGAAACCGGTCCTCGGTCGGCAACTGAAGCGTATAACCGAGCGCGGCGATCCCCCTCGGGATGATCGAAATCTTCTGCACCACGTCCGCTCCGGGCACCGAGAGAGCCACGAGCGCATGCCCGGTCTCGTGGTAGGCGACCCGCTCTTTTTCCATCTTATTGAGCACCCGGTTCTTTTTTTCCAGGCCGGCCACGATGCGCTCAACCGCTTCTTGCAATTCCGAAAGACCCACCTGCTCCTTGCTCCGACGAACGGCCAAGAGTGCCGCTTCGTTGATGATATTGGCCAGGTCGGCACCCGAGAACCCTGGCGTCATCGCGGCGATCACCTCGAGGTCGGCATCGGGGCCGAGGGCCACCTTTTGCGCGTGAACGCGCAGGATCGCCAGGCGTCCGATCTTGTCCGGCCGATCAACCAGCACGTGGCGATCAAAGCGCCCGGCCCGCAAGAGTGCGGGATCCAGGATTTCCGGCCGATTGGTGGCCGCCATCAGAATGACACCGATGCGGGGATCGAAGCCGTCCATCTCGACCAGCAGTTGATTGAGCGTTTGTTCGCGCTCTTCGTGCGCCATCGGCCCCATCCCGCGCGCCTTGCCGAGCGCGTCCAGCTCATCAATGAAGATGATGCAGGGC